>CBFGNI010000106.1:0-9588 GCA_965650105.1 uncultured bacterium
CGCTCTGCTTCTCACGGTCTTCAGGGTGTACTACATGATATTGAAATAATTCATAGCTGCTTTGCACTTCATTCGCCTCGTAGCCCAGCATATTATATAACCTTGGCGACCAGAAGGTAGCACCCGTTACAAGGTCCCACTCCCATATACCTGCATTGGTCCCCCTTATAATAAGGTGTTGCATATCGCTCAATACCTCTTTATTTCTCTTGTGCACTTCTATCTCCTCGTTACGCATCTTTAGTTCGTTGTGTGCCCTTAGCAATTTGCGGTGGTATGGATATACCAAAAACACAACTTCCAACATCAATAAGAGGTTTAAAGCAATGCTTACAATAAGATCCAGCATGTGCCCCTGCTCGGTATCTACTACTGCACGCTGACCTATGGCGCGTATTATCTGCTCCATATCATCTACGTACAATTCCTGTTCTTTTAGTATTCGCTGTACTGCTACCGTATCGCTAAGGGTGCCATCAAATACTTGCGTAAGATCATTGAAAAGCTTTTTTTGTACTATGTTGAGGTCTTGAAATCCTGATACGATACCTTCGGAAAACTGTTGTGTAAGGCCAAAGCTCCCATCGCCCCATTGAAGGGCAAAATGTATATCTCTCCACAGTTGCAGCTGGCTTTTTACCTCTTTAATATTAGCCTTACCGCCATATAAAACGTGGATAGCTGTTTTGCTTAGCTGCTCACTACGGCTCAGTTGTTTTTCAGCCGTTTGCAGGGTATGCAAATACGCTACACTTTGCTTTTCGTTCAGCTTATCTATAAGATAGTTGCAAACGAAGAGTATAAGAATAGTACCGATTACTAAATAATATAGCCACCAGTGCTCTAGTTTTTTCATTTTGGGGCAACAAGAATAGGCAGCATAAAAATAATTATTTCAACATTTCGGTATGATGATATAGATCATACATCACTTTTTTTGCAATACAATGCCTATAAAAAAACATCGCACCTTGCGGTGCTGATGTTTTTATCTGTCGTCAACCAAAAAAGTATTATTCGGCCATGTAGCGCAGCGGCTGCACGGTTATTTCTTTTCCTGCGGCATTATGCAACTTCAGCCAGTAGGCTCCGTTTACCATATTTTGTGGCAACATAATATTCAGTTGCGCTTTGCCGTCTTTCTCTATTTCCCTTTTGGCTGTGTAAATTATTTTACCTTCTATATTGGCAATACTATATGTATAGGTACCGGCGGTAGCTGTAGGTAAATATAAGCTAGCCTCGCTGGTATTAGCATTCCAGATATTGGGGAACAGCTTGGCAATATTGCCATCGGCATAAGGTGCGCGTGTCAGTTCGCTTACATTAGCTGCAAATGCCAGTCTGTCCTGGTGTACCTGGTTGCTTGCCACATTTGTATAAGTAGCATCATTCCCATAGTTATACAGCACAAGCGGTGTTACTTCATTTGCGCGGAAGAGTTCATCGAAATATATCTTCGTAATCCTATTTTGAGTAAGGCCCAATGTTGTAAGTAAACCTGTAGGTGCTGGTGAACCATTCAGGAAAAATGAATCTACACTGGTTGATGCTACACGCACCATTAATACTTCAGCCTGCCCAAATCCGTTGTCAAGTTTTATCATTTCAAAATGGCCAAAACCATCGGCTGAAAAATCATACTTAACAGAAGTTTTTTGTTTAAATGCCTCTTGCTGATATGTACCAAGGTTAAGCTCCATATTCACTTCATAATAAAAATCGCTGTTCCAGCTGTCACCGTAAGTTGTAGGAAAAGGTATCAATTTATATGGTGTACTATATGCTGCGTTCTGAGCAAATATTACCAGGCTATCATTAGCTGTGCCCCCTGGCACACCATGTAGTTTAACTACTTGCCTATCTATTGATTCACCAAAACGGATGATACCGGTTGATGTAACGCCCGACCAGCGTTTCGAGTCAAAACTATCAGCACCTTGCTTATACCCCCGGTTCTCCCAATATGTAGCGTCAGGGAATGCAGCGTTTGTACCGGTTGCCTGAATACTATAATACCTTATATTAGCATAGCCCACAAAACTAAAATCGAATGTTTGTGCCGTACTCGATGGTTCTAGTACGGGGCGGTCGGCGTTTATTTCTCCAAACGTATCACTGGTTATGTGTAAATTAGTAAAAGCGGCAGCGTCAAGGGTTATTTGCGCATGCGCACTAACGGCGATGCCTGCTGTAAATAATAGTGCGTATAGTTTCTTCATTCATCTGTTTTTTCAGGGAGAGTAAATATAGCTAAAAATTAAAAATATTAAAGAAAAATATGAAAAACTTAATATGGCGCAGCATTCCCCCCTTCCGGCACGCTGCGCCGTATATTATTTAATACTTTATCAAACTGATCGGTATGCGGGTAAATACACCTACGCTGAATTTCTCCTTCGATAGTTTATCGGCCAGTATATCTCTGAAAGCCATAAAGAAACCCACGTTAAATGCACTGCCATCACCATCTTTTTTAGGTACAGCAAATACCGGCCCGCTTTGAAAATCGAGCCTGGTCATGGTATTAAAACGTTCGCTATAGCTGTAGCTGCCCGACATGTTGAAACCAAAATTTTTATTACTGCCAAACAGCATGGTGTATTGGCTATCCATAAAGAACACGAAAAATTCATCGTACTGAACAGAATCTGTATTGTATGCCTTTTTCTCAGCACGTTCATATAGGTTACCTAATAGATCTGGTTCAGGTATTATGGTTTCCATTTGGTACGTTAAATAATACTTTTGGTTTTGCGGCAGGTCGAATGTAGAGCGTTTATCCGTTCCCAAACCCAGGTTTAGCGATATATATGTCTTCTTCTGGCGCAGGTAGTTTATACTACCCTTCAACCCCATTTTATTAAAACTCTCATTGCCAAACCTGTCTTCTACAACAGCTGGTATCTCGCTATAGGTGCCATAGTTTTTACTTTCGTAGTATATATTACCCGTCAGGTATAACAGCCAGTAGCCCGTCCACTTGGCATTGCTCTTTTCGAACGCTACGGCTTTATTGCGTACATATTTTTTTATGTTACGCTGCTTGCGGGTATCAGTAATGCTATCGCCGCCATACATTTCATTTAATATGGCTTTTAATCTGGTGTATTTTTGCAGTGAATCCAGCGCGTCATTATAATCGGCATACTGCAAATAGTTTTGCTGGCTTCTTAAAGAATCGAAAGCTTTATGATATTGCAGGTACTTGACCATAATATAGTCATACTCAAAAATGCCTGTTTTTTCAAATGCCCGGTACATACTGTCCAGGTACATATTGCGCCTTAACTGCATAGGCTGACAATCATTCGTTTCGTAAAACAGACCGTTTTTTATACGGTACGAAAAGCCCGCTTTTGCCCCCCAGCCCGGTTGTATGGCCGATTTGCCGGAGAAAAGCTCACCTACGTTAGCCATAGTGGTGTTCATGCCTACCAGTACAAAAGCGCGCTCACTGGTTTTGATGGCTGCCTGCGCATTTATTTTCGAATCTTTATCGTCTAGCGAAAGTGATACACCCGAACCTTGTGTATTGTCGCCGGTTATATCCGGTGCCAGTTTCGAGAAAAGGTCCTGCGAAAGCAGGTTAAAAGTTTCGGGTAGTACCATTGCATTATCACCACAGTCCGCATCTACTCGTACATCTTTTACCGCACTTTGAAAACAGCTCTCATATTCCTTAACTACATGCGGCGTAGCTGCCCTTGTATCTATTACTATAGTTATTTCCTGGCTATCTCTCCCAATAATTCCGGCTTTCAATACTGCCTTTAGTTTACACTGCACCAATATTGGAGGTGAGGACATTTGCGCCATTTGCAAGACCAGGGTATCCGTATTGGCGAATGGGTTTATTTCAAACCTGTCTGTCTTGGCGATAAAATAGTCAGTTGCCCCTTTTCCGGAAGGCTCAATAAATGAGAAGGTTACCGTTAGCTGGCTTTCGTTATTCTTGTTCGTTACTACAAAAGGTATCTTCAGCTTGCTTCCGGGGTTAGTATCATAACTTTCTCCTTTGGGGAAGATTAGCTCTTGCGCCCGGCAGAGGCCGGGCAAGAGCATTAGCGCTAACACAGGTATAGCGCTTTTGGTTTTCAATAGCTTCATAAGTGCATCAGTTTACATGTTGATTAATAATAATTCAAATTTATTTATAATACATTTTGTTGTCAAGGGTGTTTTAACGGTGGCAGCGTTATTTTATGCATCGCCCCTTTTCCCCACAACCTTATGTCCTGCCTAACCCGTCTCTATTTATTATATTTACACAAACTAGCAAGCATGAAGAAAAGTTTACTTACGTTATTTACTATAGCCCTTTGCAGCTATGGCGCCAAAGCCCAGGATTACAGCTTTAGCCTGGTAAAAGATATATGCAGCAGCTGCGATGGCCGCCCGGGCAATATGTACGAGTTCGGCGGTAAAATATACTTCAGTGCTACCAACGCGGGCAAAATAGAAACCTGGGTAAGCGATGGCACCACTGCGGGCACTGTCATGCTGCAAGCAGTATCGCCCGCAGAGTTCTTTGCATACAATGGCAAGGTATATTTCAGGGGCGATGATGGCACCAATGGCGCTGAGTTGTGGGTAACAGACGGCACACCCGGCGGCACGCAAATGTTGAAAGACATAAACACAGCTGCACAAGCCGGTTCCTTTCCCGAAAATTTTGTAGCGTTCAATAATAAGCTTTACTTCAGCGCCAGCGATGGCGTAAACGGTAAAGAACTATTTGCCAGCGATGGCACTGCCGCGGGTACTGTAATGGTGAAAGATATAAATAACGGTATCGCCAATAGCAATCCTAAATATTTTACCGAACTGAATGGTAACCTGTATTTCCAGGCCGAAAACGCAAATGATATTGAGCTTTGGAAAACCAATGGTACTGCGGCAGGCACACAGTTGGTAAAAGACATCAACCCCATTGGCCAAAGCGCACCTGCCAACCTTATTGTATATAACAACATGCTTTACTTCAATGCGTACGATGGCGCCAACGGCCGCGAGCTGTGGGTAAGCGATGGCAGCGAAGCGGGAACAGTTATGTTTAAAGATATAGATGCCGGCAGCGGTGCATCAGCACCACAGCTTTTTACTATATGCAATAGCAAACTGTTTTTTACTGCCAATACTGCTGCTGCTGGCCGTGAGCTGTGGGTAAGCGATGGCACTGAGCCGGGCACTGTTATGGTGAAAGACATTGACCCTACCACTTCTGCAATAGGCAGTTTCGAAATGGTATCCTTCAACAACAAAGTATTCTTTCAAAAGTCGGATGGCGGCGCTACCGAGAATTTATGGATGAGCGACGGCACAGCACCGGGCACGCAAAAAGTAACAGCCGATTGCTATGCACCTTCACAACTTACAGTTTTTGGCGATAGACTATATTTTATTGGTGTAAGTACCGATGGGCCTAATACGCTTACTCAGCTTTGGCAAACCAATGGCAGCACAGCAGGCACAAAAATGCTACAACCACAAAACAACCCTGTCAATAACTCTTTAGGCGGCAGCAACCTGCAACCCTTGGGCGACCACCTGTATTTCAGCGCCAAATACGATGAAGCCAATGGATATGAACTATGGAGCATGTATGGCTTTCCTACGGCAGTGCAGCAACTGGCAAAAGAAGAAGGTATTAACATATACCCTAACCCTGCTACTAATGCATTGCATATATATAACGGCAGCCACAATATCGAATCAGTTAAAATATTTTCTATTACCGGCCAGTCGCTAATACAAACAACACAGACTGATATAGATATAACCGGCTTACCCGCAGGTACTTATTTTGTGCACATAATGGCCGATGGCAAACTAAGCGCACACAAACTGGTGAAACAATAGCAGAACAATTTTACAGCAAAAGAACTTTTTAAATGAAGCGTATATTATTAGTGGGCGCCCTATCCTTATCAACAGGTATTGCACAGGCACAGCTTAGCAACCAGCCCTTTTTTACCCTGATGGGCGATATTTGCACCGGTGGATGCAATGGCATACCACAGAACATAACCAACTGCAATGGCACATTATATTTTGCAGGCAATAACGATACTACGGGCTCAGAACTATATACCAGCGATGGCACACCTGCGGGAACCAGGAGAATTCTTAACATTGCCGCAGGCAACCAGAGTAGTTCCCCGAAGAATTTTACCGCTGTAAATGGCAAGATCATATTCATGGCCAACAATGGCGTGAATGGTTATGAACCCTGGGTGACCGATGGCACATCAACTGGTACTAAAATGCTAATGGATATCAATCCCGGTGCCGCAGGGCAAAATACCGATGGCTTTACCGTATTCAGCAACAAAGCTTATTTCGCGGCTACCGATGCTACACACGGCACCGAACTATGGGTGACGGATGGCACTACGGCAGGCACCAAAATGCTGATGGATATCGACCCTACTGCAAGCTCATACCCATCAACAAAAATGGCAGTATACAATGGCAAATTATACTTCAGTGCTACCACTAATTCCGATCGCGAACTATGGGTAACAGATGGTACCATTGCAGGCACGCAACTGGTAACCGACGTGAATCCCAACGGCGCATCGGGCCCTGATAATTTTACCATTTATAACAGCAAATTATATTTTACCGCTTTTACCGATACCAGTGGCGGCGAACTATGTGTTACCGATGGCACAGCCCCCGGTACACTTATAATAACCAATCTTGCAGCCGCAGGCGATAGTCTGCCGCGTGCACTTGTTGTATCTAATAACCTGCTGTTTTTTGCTGCAGGCACACCACTCGATTCGCAAACCGTATGGGTGACGGATGGCACGCTAAATAACGAACATAAATTGATGACGATAGCTACCAGCTACAACAACAGGCAGGCAGGTATGCTCGATAACGATGGTATGCTATACTTCCGCGGCGCCATACCGCACCAAACTACGCAAGATGTACTTTGGCAAACCGATGGCACAGTTGCGGGCACAAAAGTGGTAGATGCTACACTGCTATCGCCTGGCGAAATGATATCGATGAAGAATGAGGTTTATTTTATTTGTAATAATATACTCTATAATACGCCAAACGCTATCAACGTGCAAGCTGTGCCATTGCCCTCTACCTTCAATGGCAACATACGCAACCTGCCAATGGTTGCTATGGGCGATGCTATATATATGGCTGCTAACTATGAAACTTTTTATGGCGATGAGCTATGGAAAATGGAACTGGTACCAACAGTCGTTAACGATGTAAATAGCAACACAGGTATTCTTCTTTATCCCAACCCTGCCAATAATACTTTCAGCATTAAAAACAATAACAGCAATAATACAACAGTTAAAATATTTTTTTTATCGGGTCAGCTACTATTACAAACACAGCAAACTGAGAATATCAGTATTGCATCACTGCCTGCCGGCACTTATATGGTGCAGGTAGTAAACGAAGGAAAAACATATACTGAAAAGCTTACAAAGCACTAAGCGATCACTACATAATTAAAAAAGGAGCCTTGAGGCTCCTTTTTTATGCCCTATAATGACAATACCATTGCAAAAAACCAATATTCATTTGCAAAATTTGTATTGGCCTAAAACCTTTAAACATCCTACCTATGAAAAAACCTATCCTGAGTATTCTGTTACTCCTGGCATGCTGTGCTGCTTACGCACAAAATCCGTCTTATACCGATAAACTATTTTACACCTGCAAGTTGTACGGTTTTGTAAAGTATTATCATTCCGAAGTATCTACCTGCAAAGTGAATTGGGATAGTGTTTTGGTAGATAAACTACCCGCAGTAAAATCAGCAACTACTAAAGACGATTTTAACGATGTGCTAATGGAGATGCTAAACGCCGCTGGGCCAATGGCACCCGCTGGCACACCACTGCCCGACACATTACCGACTGACAGAAAACGCAACCGTGACTGGAGCTGGACCAACGATGCGCTGATACGCAGCGACATAAGCGCTGTACTCAATAACATAAAGACCAATTTTCTACCGCACGATATATGTTGGATGAAACGACATGGCCCAAATGACTATGGATACTTAGTATTCCCTGCTGATACAAACTATATTTATGACATGGATGTGACAGCTATACAGGAGGAAACCAGGCTGCAGGCTTTTTTTAAGTATTGGAACATGCTGGCATATTTCTATCCTTACAATAATATGTTGGATAAACCGTTGCACAATACATTTTATGACCTTGTGCTGCAGGTAGCCAATGCACAAAACAGCAGGGATATGAAGCTGGCTTTTGTAAGGTTGAATGCTTCGCTAAATGACGCCCATCTTGAAAATTCTGTTTTAAACTATGCCTCCGCGAATGATTTTAGGTATGTAAAAGTGTTTACCAGGTATGCTTCAGGTAAATACATATCTATGGTTCCCTCAGTCGGTAATATTAAAAAAGGAGACGAAATAGTACGCGTAGATGGATTGACTACACAACAATGGGAAGATAGCCTTCGGCCATATATATCTTCCGGAAATGAAGCTGTATTCAGGCGCGATATAAATAAATATATGTTTGCTGGGCCTCTAGGTAATGCTATTGTGGAGTATAAAGACTCTACCGGCAATTTGCATACTACACAGCTGCCAAGGGTAGACACAACGGTCAGCTATTATGAGTATATACCTAATTCGAGCATACGTTTGAGAAAAAAATACTACTCATGTGGTATAGTGTACTTGAACCCAAGGTATATTAAACCTTCCAGCGTTGACCTTTTATATACTGAGATTAAAGATAACCCTTATATCATTGTTGATATGCGTTATACGTATGCGGTGGATAATGCCACATTGTATAATCTTTGCGACCATCTTTATGGTGCAAATACCACCATGATACGTTATGACTACCCCGACACTACCTATCCCGGTACTTATTACAACAATGTTGTGAACACAGTGGGCTCTGCTAATTCTGACCCATACCAGGGTAAGGTAATAGTACTGGTAAATGAACAAAACCAGAGCCGAGGTGAATTCCTAACCATGCTTTTTCAGCAGTTACCCCAAGTCATTACAGTAGGTACGCAAACAGCAGGTACCGATGGTGCTATATGCGTAGCTAATAATATAATGAAAGTAGCAGATTTCCATTTTACATCATTTGCAGTAAGCTACCCAAATGGGGATAGCACGCAACGCATTGGCGTAGGCCCTCAAAAGCCGGGCGATGTACTGGTACAAATTACGCAAGATGCTATAAGGCACGACCGAGATGACATACTGGAAGCTGCACTAAGGGCTGCAGGTTGCCCGTTAAATACCGAAGAAATACACCAGATAATGAATGATGAATTGATTTACCCTAACCCTGCAACCAGCACCTTCACTATTCAAGTAGTAAACAATACCAACACAATTGTAAAAGTTTACAGTCTCACAGGCCAGTTAATGCTGCAAACAAAGCAGACCGAAAATATCAATGTAGCCTCATTACCATCTGGTACGTACATAATACAAGTATTAACCAATGGAAAAACAAGTACACAAAAATTAATTAAACAATAAGCCCTAATACATCTATGAAAAAAATCACTCTTTGGCTACTATTATGCCTTACCTCT
>CBFGNI010000107.1:0-9425 GCA_965650105.1 uncultured bacterium
AGTTTTGCAAACGAATCTACTCCTATTTGCCGCACCATATTTGCCATAGCATTTATCTCGGCATGTCCGGTTATATTATTATGTATAGCTACATCATTGCGGCCACTTGCTATTATATTGTTATTATATACTAGTAATGCAGCTATAGGTATATCCCCTGTAGCTAGCGCTGAATCTCCTAGTTGCCGCAATAAATTGGTTTGTGTACTAGTTAACTCGTAGCTACTGTTTTTGATATACCATTTATTGCTTGCAAGCAATGCTGCAACTAATAATAGTAATATAACAACAGTCGTGCGCATTATTTCTTTTGCATAGTTATCAGGTAGTGGTCGCACGTATGGTTGAAAGGGTATTTATCCCAAATCATATTATCAATACGTTCCAATGTTTTAAATAATCTTGGGTGGCGCTCAATAAAGAACTCTATAAAGGGTGGCGGTACTGCAATTGCTAGCCCTTTTAAACTTACTAAATTATACCCCTTACCCATAGTGCGTATTACTTTACCGGGGTTATGATAATAACAATCGAAGTACACCCCTTCCAAATGTGCTGAAGTGCCATTGCGCTTAAACCTGCGAAACGCTGTTTTAAAATAGCCTTTGAATACAGTTATAAGTTCCCAGGGGCATATAGTTGGCATTATTGCAAAACTAAAATAGCCACCGGGGTTTAGCAGATTATCTACATCGTGCAAAACCTTCTCAAGATTATTGGTACAGTTAAGTCCACCGAAATTGGAAAATACGTAATCAAACTTATTGCCTTCCAGTTGTTCCAGGTTATTGAACGATACTCTTTGCGCTGCAAGGTTTTGCTGCAACCCAAGCGTATCTATTTTTTGGTTTAGTTTTTCAAGCATACCAGGTGCATTGTCTGTGGCCAATACATTAAAGCCCTTCTTGGCAAAAAAAACAGAATCGATGCCCGTACCACAATTAAGTTCCAGCATTTTACTGCCGGGCTTTATATGTTGTAGTACTTCATTGCGCACACGGTTGCGCATCCAAAGCGTTATGCCATTGTTCTCATATACATCATCAAATATGGGCGACTGTCTTGAGAAGGCTTCGCTAACGGTTTGCTCTTGTGTTATTTTATCTGCCAAGGTCATATCTTAACTTTTGCTCAGTATTATTTTTTGCCAGTGCTCCTGTAATACATAATAAGGTAGCTTAGCCATTGTTTTTATAGTGTTGGTGGTAGCAACGAAAGGCTGCTTGATACCATTCTTTATTCTTTGTATAGCCCTCAGCGTTCTGAAGTATGAGTGCACATATTTGTGTAGTTGTTTATAAAAAGACGGTTCGTATGTATTACGGAACATTAATGCCAGTTCATCTGAATCCGTCCAGTTTGCTTTTTCTTTCAGTTGGGTGCTTACCATATCGTAAAACTTCGTTCCGGGTAATGGGTACGATACCGATACACCTATTTCGTCGGGCATCAGCCTTTGTATCATGCGCAACGTGCTTTGGATATCTTGTTTTGTTTCACCTAAGTAACCAAACTGCAGGAAGAAGGCAACCTGTATATTATGCCTCTTTAGCTGATATGTAGCATCTGCAATTTGCTCTATGGTGATTCCTTTGTCCATAGCATCAAGTATGGTTTGCGACCCGCTTTCCGCACCCATCCATACCGTTTCACAACCGGCCTCCGCCAATGGTTCAATCTGCTCATCTTTCAGTAAGAGGTCGGCACGCGATTGTATCTTGAAACGGAGTTTTAATCCGTTCTCTTTCAATAAGGCTGCAAATTGTTTTGCCCAGCCGGGTTTCAGCCCAAAAATGTCATCACAAAACCAAACATGGTCAAAGCCATATTGTTGCTTTAGTACAACTAATTCGTTCACTACCTGCTGCGGGCTACGTGCGTTATACCTGTTGCCGTATATAGGCTTTGCACACCAGTTGCATTTATAAGGACAACCACGTGTAGTACTCATGTTTATTGAAAAATACCCCGTACTATTTAGCCATGCCTGTTTGTAGCGCGCCATGTCAACAAGGTCCCAGGCGGGTAGCGGCAACTTATCCAGTTCTGTTAGTACCTTGCGTGCCATGGTTTTCACTACGCGGTTTTCTGTAAGGTAAACTAAACCGGCTATGGTGCTCATATCTGTCTGCTTAGCCTCAATAGCTTGGGTAAGCTCAAGTAATGTTTGTTCCCCTTCACCCATTATTATATAATCAGCGCCATTGTTCAGGTACTCAAAATAATGGTCAGTAGCGTCCGATGAAGATACGGCAACCACGCACCCTGCTTCTTTTGCCATCCTGCTCATCTCAAATGCTGCCTCACGCATATTGGTAAGGCACATTTTGGTCAGGTAATTAAAGCCATCATCATATATTACCAGCATGTCGGGCCTGTAAGCTTTCAGCACGTCGTTAAGGCTATCAGGTTTGTCAAGGAACATCACATCATGCAGGTCCACATCTATACCATTGGCGCGTAGCATACTTGCCGCATATAGTGTGCCTAGTGGTGCATAGGGTTGCATCTGGCGCCATTGTTTGGGGTCAAACTTTAAAAAATAAGAATGTGTTAATAATACGCGCATGTTTTCTTTCTTCTTCTTATTATAAAAGTTTCAGGTTCACTCTTTCCGATAAATGTTTCAGCACCCGTTTTTGGTAATTGGCCGGGTGATTCTTTGAAATATGTAAGGTTGTTTTAAAAGCCACGTTATAATCGTTAACAGGATAGTTGCGTTTATACCATTTGGCTTTCCACCTGATATCTGTTAGTCTCATCAGCATCTGGTTCAATGTATTGCCAATCCTCAATACATTTATAAAAGACTCTATCGCTTTCTTCACTACATGCTTCCTGTCGTTTATTTGATGCTGCTTTGTTACTGCATTGGGCAAATATTGTATTGTCCATTTATTAGCATGTATCAGGTTATGGTAATATTCGGCGCCAAAAATTGGAATAAGTGTTGCTAACTCTACGGCTGTATATCTATTCTTATCCTCTATTTCTATTTTTTCCGTATCTATAAAATAATTCATGCAGTATTTGTCCTGCGTACGCGTAAGGAAGGTGAACTTTTTAAAAATGTGCAGCAATGTTCTGCATATCCACAACCTGTTTTTTGCCGTTATGATAAAGAAATCAAAATCGCTGTCATCCTGCGCATATCCTTTCGATAAAGAGCCTGACAGGCCAACAAATCTTACGAATGGAAATTTGTAAATAATAGCAGCAGATCTTCTTGCCTCATCTTGTTTTATAGTGGCCAGTTTATTGCCCTTTACTCTGTTTAATACCAGCGATTTGATATCAGCTTCTATACTATAATATCCGTTGAAGGTATATACTCTTTTTTTGGTCAATAGGTTGCTAAGTGCATACTCAATTGTCTTCCTGCTTGCTAAGCTGGGGAAGTTTGCGTGTATCTCGGCAACAGTTAAAGGGTAATGAAATAACAGGTAGTAATGAAGTACATCCAGTACTTCATCCTGCAACTGCGTATGTAATTCTTTTAGCTCCATATTACACTGCGGGTTTAAGCATGTCAGGGTTAGCGTATCTTATTTTCTTTGTTTTTACAAATTCGGGGAATACAGGCAAGAAGACCATTATCCAAACCATATATTCAGCAATATTGGTAATGTAGCTACCTGTAAACTGGTAAATGAATACAAAGAGGAATAACCACATACGGTACGGGTTGCTGCTTACTTTAGTTACATAGAACAAGGTTATTTGCAGCAGTAATCTTAGCGCAAGACCTATGTACCCAAAATAAACTATTGTTTCGGCGCATGCATTAGGTATACGCACCACTTCAGGTATATGCAGGTATTGGTAGTATTGAATAATAATGTTTCTGCCATCAAGTTTCAGCTGGCCCGGCCCAATACCCCATAGGCTGCTTTTGTGGGCTATTATTTTATCGGCAAGTATGAATGCCTCATACGTACGGCCCCTGGCTGAGGTATCCGCCCCGGTAAAAATATTATGAATTCTTAGGTAGAATGGATTGTTTGGGTATATGACAAACAACAGTAGTAATACCACGCCTATACCAATTGTGGCGCCGGTAAAAAATTGCATTCTTCTTTTGGTGTTAAAAACTCTGCCCGAATAATATAAGACTATTATTAATCCGGTTATTAGCAGGCACGCTATCACGCCCATAGAAAAAGAAAGTACCATTGGAATGCACACCATAAGTGCAGTTGGCAGCATATTCTTCGTTTTAAAGAACAGCATTCTGGCAAAAAAATAAATGCTTATAGGGGCTAGCCAAAAACTATAATGGGATGCTTCTGCGGTAAACAATTTTAATCTTGGAATATTTTCTATACCTCTCGATATAGGTACCATATACCAGACAGCGGGTTTTAAAAATGGTATGTATAATAATGGAATGCTGGCGATAGCCAATAAAAAGTTGAGGATAACTATACTGCGGAAAATATAATCCCAATTTATTTCAGGGTCATTGAAATACATTGTTGCTACCAGCGTAAAACAAATAATACTTGCCAGCATCGCCAGCGATACCAGGTAGTACGAAATATTCACTCCATGTACAATGTGTATGATCATGTATATAAGCAATGGCAGCATAACAATACCAGCTGTATTAAGTTGCTGCTGTCTGTACAGAAGGAATATCCATACTGGCGTCAATAGAAGGGTATAGGTAAGCCCTTGCGGCAATGCAAAAGAATTAGCGAAGAAGACGAGCATGGCTACAAACCATACCCATGTGTTTTTTATGCTTTGGGTGCGGCCTTCCATGTTCTGTTAATAATTATGTTTGCTAAATAAAATTTCCACAAAAGCCAAACAACTGTGGCTAGCAATACCATGTTCAGCCAAACATTTTCTGAGTACAATAATAATATTGCCGAATACATAGGTATCATTTCCAGCATCGAATGTTCCCAGGAAAATGGCTGGTCCATGCTTTTCATTACGGCATAGTTTACTACAGGCATTGTTATGCAAATGGCCAGCGTCATCCCTGCTACCATTACTATGGTTGAATGGAATATCATAAGGCCGGCTATCATAAAGCCATAGCACAAACCACAATACAGCAGTGCTACTTTAGTTGCCAGCTTTTCTTTACCCGATGCGTTCAGGTACATAAATGACAGTATGGTATGTGCAAATACTATTTCGAAGCCTACAAAGCCGCGTATGTATCCATGCATGTGGCGGTATGTATCGCCACCCACCCAATACTTAAATAATATAGGAGATACGAAATAGAAGCTGAGCAGCGATACTACGATTATGGCGAATAGTATTCCTCTTACCGTATTGTACAGTTCGGCGGGGCTATGTCCTTTCGATGTCATGGCCGAAATACGCGGCAGCATCCATGCAGCCATGGCAATGAAGATCATGTGTATATGGTTGAACATAGTTGATACCAGACCATAGCCCGAAACCTCGCTAAGCCCTGCGTATGTCGATACCCAAAACCTGTCGGTTTGGAATGCAATAACTATGATCAGTGCCTGCAACCAGGTCCAGATACTAAATTGGAATATCCGTTTGTATTGTGTTTTGTCTTTTACCGATTGATGCTTGTAAAAAGGCATCAGCTTTTTTATACAGATATATTGCGCTACCAGGTAGCAAAGCATAAATACTATATCAGCACTCAGCATTTGCAGAATAGAAAATTTGCTGATAGCAAGGGTAAGGTTAATGATAAGTATGCCAAAGCGATTGGTCATATTTAATATGGCCGCCAGCCTGAACTGTTCTTGCGCTTTTATTACATTCTGAAAAACCTGGTCGAAGTATTTAAGCCCCGCAATTACAGCTGCAAATAACACGCATAACGAAACATTTGCAACTGGCGCCGAATCTAAATTCCACCACCCAAAGCGTACTGCAGTAAGCGAAAGGAACATGCCTGCGCCAATTGCCACTGCCAGCAGAATGATTGTTATGTGTAAGATGCCATTTATCAGGTCTGTTACTTTTTGGGTGTTGCCATTGGCAAGTTCGTACGATACATTGCGTATAGCCGTAATACCCATATTGAAATTGAAAAGCTGTAAAACCGTAATGATAGTGTTCAGCACTATCCAGAGGCCAAATGTTAGCAGACCCATTGTGTGCATCAATATGGGTACTGTTGCCATATAGGCTACAGGATATAGGGCTGCATCTAATACACCCCATATAGAGTGTTTTATGCCATTGGGTAATTTTTTAAGCCTCGCTAACATGGCTCATCAGGTTCTTTAATACTGCCCACATACCGGCAAGCACAGCCGCCAGTATTATAAAGCTGAGTATGTTTTTAGTTTTTTTAGGTTGAACAGGATGTTCTGATGGGGCAAAGCCATGCAATAACTCAACCGATATCATCGATTGCATGGTGCTTTCATCAGTAAGCATAGTGCTCACAAGTTTATCCCTGTACGATATTAATCCTATCATGTTCGATACATTACTCGCTGTATCCAGTTCGTTTGCATTTTCCTTTAGTAACAGGGGATATGCCGATACAATAGAGTCTATCTGTTGAATGCTGTGCCCGGTGTATTGTATTTTTTGTGTTAGCCTTTTTGTCTCCAGTTTATTGCGCAGTACCTGGTAAGGCGCGCTGTTCATATATTTCAAAAGTGCAGGTTGCAGGTCGTTGTACACAGCTGCGTTAGTGGCTTTCACTACTATATAAAAAGGAAATTTACCCTGGCTTATATCTTCATATAAAGGTGCCCCTGCTATATTCTGCGCTTCCAGGCTCACTAGCGCTTTCACTTTTTCTACAGGCATATTCAACATTTGGGCAAGGGTAGTATAAGAACCTGTTTGCGCCAATGTATTCAGCTTGCGTATCATTTCGCCATACGTTTTTTTGTGTAGGTGGTTATATACGCAAACCATATCACTTTCGTAATAGCTTGGTTTGGTGGTAGCGTAGTACACTCCCGCTGCAACAACTAATGCAAATACCACAACGCTTGAAAGCGCATACTTTCTTATAGAAAGTATTGTAAAGCGGATAGAATTACGGATAAACTTTATGAACGATACTAAAAATCCCGAAATGTCGCTTTTACCGATCATTCGATACTCTTCCATACGCAGCTTCTATGTTTTTCTGATTGAGATGAGTGCAAAGTATTTTATGTACTCATCTTGCACAATCGCTTCTTTATAATATGGGAGTGCAGCATTATGAAGCGGGAAAAATGCCTGACAAATGATTTGTTTTTTTTATTAACATTCCATGTAGCTACATCAGTATTATAGGTCTCAGCTATGTTCCGATAAAGAAATTTTTTATAAATGAACGAACATTCACTTATTTTTGTCGGCTATAATGAGAACAAGAAATGTAGATAAGCAAGAATTGGTAAAACAAAAAACCATTGAAATGATTGTTTCAGATGGTTTAGATAAGTTCACTATCAACAAACTTGCCAGGGCCTGCAATATATCTGTAGCTACTATTTATATCTATTATAAAGACAAAGACGATCTTATAACAAAGGTGGGTATAGAGGAAGGCAGGCGCATGAGCGAAGCCACGCTGGAAGGTTTCGATCCGAATGCCAGTTTCGAAGACGGGTTAAGGGTGCAATGGAGGAATAGGGCGAAGTTTATGATGACCAATAAAACTGCACAGTTGTTTTTCGAGCAGCTTCGCAGCTCTTCATATCAGGAAAGAATTTTCGAATCAATACGAAAATATTTTTCCGATACACTGGGTAAGTTTATGAAAAAATGCATAGAGCGTAAAGAGATAAACCCCATGCCCGTTGAAGTTTACTGGTCTGTGGCATTTGCGCCCTTATACAACCTTATCCGTTTTCATCAGGAGGGTAAAAGCCTTGCGGGCAAAAAATTCAGGCTCAATGATAAGCTTATCTGGCAAACGTTTGATCTTGTACTAAAAGGGTTAAGGCCATAATTATATATTATTTGATCACCATTCAAACACACATAGAATATGACACTCGACATTAGAAATGTACTCGTATTTAAGACCAATATTCGTACGAAGACCGATACGCTTATAGTAAAAGATATACTCGCCGCTAATAACGATGTAGATGACTGGAGTATAGATACTGAAGATGAGGATTGCGTACTTAGGATAATAAGTAATGAGCTATCTGCTGAAAATATTATTGATTTATTAAAGAGTAAGGGTTACCAATGCCACGAATTGGTATAAACCGCCATGAAAGAATCAAAATCAACCGTACCATTCACCGCAAAAGAGAAAACTGTAATATTAATACTTGCGCTTACGCAATTTACCGTGATACTCGATTTTATGGTCATGTCTCCTTTGGGTGATATGCTGATGAAATCTATGTCATTGGAACCTAAACAATTTGGTATTGCTGTGTCAGCTTATGCCTTCAGTGCGGGTATATCAGGCCTGCTTACCGCTGGTTTTGCCGATAAGTTCGACCGTAAAAAGCTGCTGCTGTTTTTTTATTCAGGGTTTATTTTGGGCACTGTACTCTGCGGTATGGCGCACACTTATCCCTTGCTTGTTGCAGCGCGTGTCATTACGGGTTTATTCGGTGGCGTTATAGGTAGCATCGGTATGGCTATTATTACCGATCTGTTTACATTACAACAGCGTGGCCGCGTTATGAGTTATGTACAAATGGGCCTGGGTGCCAGCCAGGTACTGGGTATCCCTATTAGCTTATACATTGCCAATCATTGGGGCTGGCAGTCACCATTTCTAATGGTGGCAGGCCTGGCGGTATTGGTAGCCTGCATTTCTATGCTGAAGTTGCCGGCGGTTAATGCACACCTTGCTTTGCAACGGACAAATAGCGCCGTAAAGCACTTATTCAATACCATAGAGAAGAAGAACTATCGTATTGCCTTCATGGCAACAGCTATATTGTCGATAGGTGGCTTTATGATGATGCCTTTTGGTAGCGCTTATGCCATCAATAACCTGCACGTAACTAACGAGCAATTGCCGCTTCTGTTTATGATATCGGGTGTAAGTACATTCATCATTATGCCGCTTACCGGTAAGCTGGCCGATAGGATGGACAAATACAAGCTGTTTGTTATTGCTACTATATGGATGATAGGTATTGTGGTTATTTACACCCATCTGCCGGTTATCCCCTTTGTCTTCATAGTAGGTTTTAATATACTGATGACCATGGGTATCATGAGCCGTATGATACCCTCTATGACACTGCTGAGCGGTGTACCTGAAATGACTGACAGGGGCGCCTTCATGAGTGTGAACTCATCGCTCCAGCAAATAGCAGGTGGTATTGCAGCGGCTTTTGCAGGTATGATAGTGGTACAGAAAACCAAAACCAGCCCGCTGGAACATTATGACACGCTTGGTTTTATCATTGCAGGTATATGTATCTTAAGTATATGGCTTATGTATCGTGTAAACCGCATGGTGCAGCGTAAGCTGGTTACTGAACCCTTCT
>CBFGNI010000108.1:0-9415 GCA_965650105.1 uncultured bacterium
TTATCTCTCTCAGTTCCTGTTCATCCACATCGTGTTCCGGTTTCGATTCCGGTTTGTAGCATTCAAAATATTCATTGCTTACTGTTATTGGTAGGCCCGATCTTTTGTAGCAGACACCCTGCATAGCCGCCACCATATGCGCTACGTTCCATATTATATTGTTATTAAAGCCTTTAGGTATTTTGTTTAGTTGTGTAAGCTCAAGCCCGTCTATAAGTAACAAAGTTCTGAGTCGTAGTTTCTCCAGTGTTTCGAAGGTTGTATTCATGCTTGCAAAATAAACAGTATTGTTTTACATATTTTATATGTAATTCGTTAAAGTTTATAAACCCTCTTATGAATACCTGTTTACCTTCTTGCTTTTAAAACTACATCCCTTTCTATATAGGTACAGGTCATAAGTTAAAAAAAACAAAAGCCGGCACGAGGCCGGCTGCTGTAATTGAAAAAATAAACTTCTTTATTACCAGATCTTGTTGCGCGATCCTTCAAAGTCTTTTGGTTTTACAATGGTAAATACGCGCGATATATTGAAACCAAAGTGGATGCCGCCATCAAAAAAGTCGTCCAGGTTTTGGCCTATAAATGCACGCTCGGTAGTAGCAGTACCATTAGTGAACATCAGTTGGAATACGTGGCCACCGGTTTCTATATCAATACCTACCGATACTGAATTGTGGTAGGGTTGTGTAGTAGTTCCGTCGTTGATGCCATCCAGTTCGTTGAAGCGGTAATAGTATTCACCTGTCAGCGATATCCTGTTCGATAGTTTTATACGGCCACCAATACCCAATGCTATCATGTCGTTAGGCTCGCTGGCAGTTGGCACCAGGTTATAATGCACGTGCGTAGGCATCAATTCCAGCGAAAAAGAACGGCTGAATTTACGCGCTATCAGCAATTGGTTGGTATAGAACAATCGGTTGCTGAAATAATACTCAGCTTGTTTTGTTGTGCCATCAGGCATGGTTACCATTGGTAAGTTAGTAGGTGCGGGCAGTGTTTGTACCGACATGGCACCCATATAGCTTACCGAGAAAGGCATTCCCTTGCCATCTACCTGGCGCAGCAGTTTTATTTTGGTGAAGCCCTGTATTTCTTTTTGATAGGTGCTGCGGTTAATACCTACCATTAGCCAGTCGGTAACACCATAATCAAACCCAAGGCTTGTATTAGCGGCATCCAGTCCAAAGAAATCACTAATGCCATTGTTTACGGGCCCAAAACGGTGCATGATGCGAAAGTCGAGTACGCCCTTGCCTACGTTTTCAATACTATGCGAGTTGATGATACGTGTGGCTTTAAAAGTGGCGGTACTATATTCTTTTTTGGGTTTGTTTTCCTGGTTCAGCATTTCCATCAGGTCTTCGCCGTCATCTTCTTTTTGCTGTGTATTGTTGTTTTTTTGTGGTTGTGCCGCGGCAGGTAATGAAGCCGCCAGTAAAGTGGTAAGCAGTAATGCAGGTATAATGCGCATAATAGTTTTTTAGTGTGTGTGGTTATCCGCTTATTTTTGTTCCAGTATTGTGTTTACCGTTACTTCTATATTTTTTGCAATTTTCCCTTCCACCAGCTTGGGTATCGATATATTGTAGTCGGCAGTTTGTACGTTGAATTTGGCATTAGCTGTTACCGTGCCGCCTTTTACTGTTATAGTACCGGGGATGCTTACTTCTTTAGTAACGCCGTGTATCGTCATTTTGCCACTGATAGTTACGTTGTATGTGCCATCTTTCGCAAAGTTTACCTTGCTTATATCTGTTATCTTGCCTTTATAATCTGCACGCGGGTACTTATCGCTTTCCATATAGTTTTCATTGAAGTGCTCCTTCATCAGCTGCTTTTCAAACTTAAAGCTCTTTATAGGCACCTGGAAAGCAATATTTCCACTTTTGCTGTCAATTGCAGCTGCAGTTTCATTATTTATAGCTTCAATGTTTTCCAAAGGTGTAGAAGAAAAGAATACTACTTTGCCCGTGCTGGTTGTATATTTTTGTGCGTAAGCAATACCGCCACTCAACAACATCACCACCATCATTAGTTTTTTCATGTGTCTCTTATTTATATAGTTCTTGTTACGTTTATTAGTTATCCTTTGCGCCATCGTTTACCCATTTGGTTACTTTGGCTATAGAGCAGTCGTCCAGTTTATTCATGCCTTTAGGCATTTGCGAGTAGCCCGATGCCCAGTTTATAGCACCAATCAAACGGCCTTTCGCAGCATTTACACCACCATATGTTGTAAAGTTATAACCACCTGCAAGCGTGGCTGCGTCGTGGCAACCGGAGATAGCGCATTTGCTATCCAATATAGGCTTTATGGTTTGCGAGAAGGTTACATTGCTTGTATCGCAGGTAGTGCCGCCTGTTGTGGTTTCAGGGTATAGTTCATCGTACTTATCGTTATAGCAACCCGCCAGTGCAACTATACCTAGCAGGATCAATAGTTTCTTCATTGTTATGTGCTGTTATGTTATAGTAAGTTAGTTCATTTAGTTGTTTTGCGCACCTGCGGCCACCCACTTCTCTATTTGACGTATCTGGCAGGCCGAAAGTTTACTGCCCCCCTGTGGCATTGCCGGGAAACCGGGGTTATGATTGATGACATTCACCAGCTTTCCGTTCAATGCCACTACGCGGGTGCCATCGTAAGTATCCAGCGATACGCCACCCGATGGCGATATACTGCTGTGGCAGCCCTTACAGTACTTCTCGGTTATGGGCTTGATGCCGGTTGCATAGCTGATGTTGTTGCTGTCGCAGAGGGTGCCGCAATTGCCGCGGTTCTGCGCCCCTTCATTGATCCACCTGCGGATGAGCGCTATCTGCTCGCTGCTAAGCGGCGGCAACGGGCTTTGTGGCATGCGGTCTTCGGGGTCGTTATCGGTTATGGCTTTGTACAGCTTGGTAGCATTGGCGTTGCCTGCCACGAACTCCTTGCGGGTTATAGTCTCGTAGCTGGTGAACACAAAGCCTTCTTCGGCCGAGTTAGCATCGTGGCAACCCGCCTTAGCGCAGTTGGCTATGAAGATGGGCAGCACATCGCGCGAGAAGCACAGTGCCGTATCTTCCGTGTTACCGCCGCCACCGTTGCCGGTAGTGTCGGTTGGCGGGTTGGTGGGGGTAACCGGTGCGGGCGTATTGCTCTTGTGCTTGCAGGCTACTACTGCCATAGCAGCAAAGCAGGCCATTGCGAGGTATTGTATCGGGCGCTTCATCATCATCATTGGTTTACAACTATGCAGTCAGTCAATAGGATGTCGAACATGGTACTGCCCGAGCAGAAGCCTTTGACCGTAGCCGTGCCACCCTTTGTAGTGAAGGCGTTGGCATCGCGCATGGTGCATTGTACGGCCATGTCGTCAGTGCCCTTCAGTTTGATGACCACCGCGCCATCCTGGCTCTTGCTTACCTCTTCAACCACGCCTTGTACCTGCAGCACCTTGCTGAGGTACCTGGCATTGGCAGTGTCTTCGTTCTGGGCATAAGCGTTGCACAGCTGGGTAGTGGTTACCACCAGGCCGGTATGGTCTTCGGCTTTGTCGTTGGGCTTGTTCCAAACCATGTAGCCAATACCTATGGCTACCAGGATGAGCAGAGCGATGGCTACTAGTATACGGCGGGTCTTCTTCATAGTATCAGCGTACCTGGTTACAAAGGTATGTACCCACAAGATAGGCTATGACGCCAACATGACGAAACGGGAAGACCTGAGACCCAAACGGTACTAACCCACGGCTATACAAGGAGTTAGGGCTACTTGCTGAAGTGATCCCACGCGAGGCGGGCTACCTGGGCTATGATGAGCTCGCCATAGGGCGTGTCGCCCTTGAAGTCGCTGACGAAGACCACCAGGGCGAAGTGGCGGCCATTGGGTGTGGTAACGATGCCCACATCGTTGACGGCGCCGTTCAGGCCATCGGCATTGATGCCAGAGGTGCCCGTCTTGTGGGCAACGAGGGCGGCTTTGGGCAGCAGCCCCCTGATGCGGTTGGTACCGGTAGGGCTATTGGCCATCATGTCGTAGAGGAGGGTGGTGCTGGCCTTGCTGACCACCTTGCCCGTGTACCATTGCTGCAGCAGCTGTGCCACGGCGATAGGCGTGCTCCAGTTGTTGTACGCCAGGTGCCAGTCCTTAGCCACTTCGGCTTCGGTGGCGGCTATGGCCATGTCTTTGATGCCCAGGCTGTGTATGTACCTGTCGACGGCCTGGGTGCCACCAGCCTCCCGGAAGAGGATGTCGCAGGCGTTGTTGTCGCTGAGGCCGACGGAGTAGGCCAGGAGCTCCTGTACGCTGAGGCTGAAGAAGCCCTGGTTGGGGTGGTCTTTGAGCATGGGGCTCCAGGTAAGGGTATCGAGGGTGGAGGCGGGTATGTACACGGCGTTGGTGAGCCTGAGGCTGCCTTCATCGGCCATGTGGAGTATGGCCAGGGCCAGGGGGAACTTGTAGGTGCTCTGCATAGGGTAGTGGTGTGCGTTGCCTATGGTGAGGGTGTCGTTGGTCTCGAGGTCGAGGAGGGCGACGCCTATGGTGCCCTTAGCGGTATCGGTGATGGTGTGGAGGGCAGTGCCGAGGCTGCGGAGGGCGGGCGACTGTGCCCTTGTGGCTGCCGTGCCCAGCAGGGCCAGGGCTATGGTAAGGATGTAACGCATTGATGCAACAATTGTGCTGCAAGATAAGGCGTTTTAGCATTATGTTTTTCTGTATCTGTTGTTCAATTTTGTTGAAAAAAATAAAAATAAAAAAAAATTCCGCGCGGCATTTGAGGGCTGAAACCACTGCCTGTGGCTGCTTTGAGGGCTGAATTGCAGCAACTGCCTTTATAGCAAAATTGAACAACACATATTTTCTTTTTAATGTAAAATCACCGCTTTTTTGAGGTGATTTTATTATAGCAAATATACGTAAAATTATTTAATTTCTGCAAATAAGTCTAGCTGAGATGGATTTTTATCATTCTTTTCTTTATCTAGATTTATTCTAATTCCTCTAGTGGAGTATATTATCTCAATAATTTTATCATTATATGGTATAGTGTACTTAAGTTGCTTAGGGTTATTATTTTTTTGAAAACCACCGATGATGTACGGTATGTTTATCATTTCACGTTCGGTATTCGCTGTGATCTTAAATCGCTCTCTATTAAGTTTAAGACTTTTGTTTATGGTAGGTTTATTATTCTTAGCTTTTACATCGTCAACAGATATAGTTTCAATTAGTGAAGCTTCTGAAGTATCCACAAGAAGTAGGCCAGTGTCAAATCCACCTTTATTCTTATTTTTTTTGTCGGCAATCTCATTCAGCTCTGTCATATCTATTCCAAATAGTTTGCATGCTGATCGTAAAATTTCATAGATATCAGCCATTTCCTCTATGATTTTATCTTTGTCGTTTTCCCAAAAGAATTCCAAAGCTTCTTCAATAGCTTTTTCTTTCAGAAAATCCAACATTTGACTGGTTTCGATATTTACCGTTCGAGCAATTTCTCCTTTTGATGATATATTTACTGCTATTTTGTCACGTACAAGCTTATAGAATTTTTGTTTTTCGTAAGTTGGGTCAAACGAATCTACACATTTAACTATCGCACCAGTTTTTCTTAATATATAGTATGTATGTGATAGAATGCTTCCTTCTAATTCTATTGGAATTTTCCCATCAGCAGCAAAATGTCCAACCTGTTCGATGAAGTCTTTATCGCGTAATAAGTTAATATTTAACTTCAGTTTTATGGTAAATTTTTTCTTCTCTGCTCCTTGTAGTTTTAATCCTAGTCGTCTAAAATCATCAGGATTTTGAATTATTTCACGTACTTCAGAAAAGATGATATCGGTAAATTTTTCGCTGTTCGAGGTGATCTCGTCTGTTGTGTAAAACCATGGTAATATAGATGGATAACCAGTATTTTTATCTACGTCGACAAAGTACATTGCTGTCACTGGTAATCCTAATTTGTCCGCTATCTTCGAATTGTATTCTGCAATTTCGTTTAGCTGCTTTTGAGTTAGCGATTCTGCCCAATCATAATCAGAATTGGTTTTTATTGATATCCAATTTCCAACTTCATCTACATCCAAATACTCAGTTTTACAACGGATTTTTTTCTTGATTCTATCTTTCACCTCAGTTAAATTTACTTCAAATGAATCATGAGGATAGTAATAAAGTCCTTCTACAATTCCCCAAGTTGAATCAACACGCGCTCTAGGAATTCCTGGTTTTGAATACGCAAGAGCACAAGCTTTTGAGTTAATGAAGCGGTGAATTAAAAAACAGAATTCGGGTAATTTTTCATCCTTGTTATTAGAAAATTTTTGTGCGTAAAGCGTCAAGAAGTTAATAGCAGAATCTATATCAAATAACGTTTCTGTTCTAGGCAGTAGAATATTATTATAACCGTCAGGGTTTTTTATGTCCATGCGAATGACAATTGGAGATTTCAGAAGCCATTCTAAATCAGCTTTTAAATTCTCTAGGACAATATTTTTCGCTAGATCAGCTATGATTTCTTTGTTTTCTAGCACATGTATTTGTCCATAAGGTAACTTGCATTCTAAAAAGGTTTTAATACATGCTGTTTTTTTCCAATCAGGACTTTCTGCAAGAGTAACAAAGCAGCTTAATTTCTTATTTTCAATTAATTGCTGTGTTCCAAGCCATCTTGAACTTGGTGTATGTTTGTCATTTATAGGATTTTCAATATCATTCTGAACAACCCAAACATTGTTTTTATCTGCCACCCACTCTATATGTCTTCGTACATTATCATATAGACAGTTGCCAATTGATTTAATAGTATTTACCAGATTGGCTTGGGTAGTGTACTTCAAAGGTCCGGCAATTGTGATATCTTCAGATGTGGTAGAGAATTTCCCACTCTTTAAAAAAATATCTTTACTATTTACGATTTCATATAAAAAACTTTTTCTTTCTCGGCTTATTCGACGTTCATTAGAAAGATGGCCAGAATACATTGGTTTAATGTATTTTTGGATTATAACAGAAAATCTGTTATCCGGAATTTTCTTTACTAAGTGGGCATTATTATACCAAATTTCTTTAATCGTTTTTATAAGTTCTTTTTCGTCTAAGTTGCCTATACTACTAGTATAATGCCCTCTTTCTTCGAAGGATTCATATTTTGCACTAGATCGAATAATAAATTTATTTGTATCTTTTGACTGAAAATATTTAATACAGTCTACAATAATAATATTCAGAATCTCCTCAGCACTTTCCTGATTTTCATCATGCCAAAGTTTGAATAATTCAGAAGTAAGTACTATAAAAGGAGGGACTATTAATGGTGATGTATTTAAAAGGCCGATTGCTTTTTGTCCCACAGCGTCAATTGTGAGATTTTTATTGGTTTGTAAAAGTCCAAAATGAGAGCTTAGTGTATAATAATGTTCATGGCTCATGATTTTTTATTGATGCTACTTCCAAAAAAGACTTGTGCAATTTCAGTTAGCTTACCTATTGCATTATCTGAAAAGTAACCTATTAAAAATGCAATTCCATAACATTTGTGAGTGTCGGCTGAATCGAGCGAACCTAATGTAATAGTCTTAGTACTTAACAATAGTATTACAACAAATCCTAGCATTCCTGAAACTAATGGAGTGAAAATTCTCCATAATCGCCTATCTCTGTTCCACGTGTTTTTTGCAACTGAATGAATTAGCCATTTGATTGAAAAGGCACACCCTCCAAGTAAGCCTCCAAGAAATGCAAATATATATTTACGAGAAGTGGGACAATAGGATTTACAGGCCTCTGTTTCAAGCAATAACCCTAATATAAATGAAATGAGAATATTTGCAATGACTAAAATTAAAAGGTAATTTTTTTCATATTTAATACACTTAATTGCGTATGGATCATCATACCTGCTTTTCCAATCACCTGGTTCTCTACCATCTGTTAAATCGCTTAAAAAAGGAGCAGCAGACGATTTTTTTTCAATTTGAGAATCGTTTGCATTTTGATCCAATGAAGAGTTATCATTTTCTTCTGTGTTTTGTGGATCTTGATGCAAACTTTCCATCGTATTAGTATCTAGATATGATTTAAGGTATATACTTTTAGCTTTTCTAAAGTAGCTTGGATATTTTCCTCAAATGGATATTTTTTCCAATCCCACATACCTTCTTTACCTAGAGATTCTGCAATTAGCTTTCTGAAAAGTTGGCTTTCAAATTTTTCACCAGTTGCAATAAAAGATTCTTCAAATTTGGAGAGGAATAAATAGGCCAAATTTTCTTTAGCTAATAATGAAGTTGATGCGATGCCAGCAACTTTGTTCCAAATAAAGTCAAGATTATGCTCTTCACATTTCTTGATTAAATCTATTGATAATGGTACAATATGAATATGGGCATAATCTACTCCACAGCCCACTACTGATTTCTCTTCTGAAGGGCCATGTTCGAAAATAATATAATTGCCATAGTTGCTTTTCACTATATCCCCAACCTCTTTCATTAATTCATCTAACTCATGATAAAGCATGTCATTCGCAATTTGCCCAATAGACAAATAATGAGTCTTTGGAACAATAAGAAGCCATCCTTCTACTAATGAGCCTAGTGAAGGCATTACAGCGAAATTTTCAGACTCGAAAAGTATTTCGTTGTAAAAATATGATTCAAAAAAATTCTTATTAGTCATGTCGTACACTCCAGTCTAAATTATAATATATCAATACAAAATTACATCTAATAATGTGATTTTTTTTCACATCATTGTGAATCTTTTTCACATTTTCATTCTGCAATGTTAATTGGCAAGTAATAATTAACATAATAGTAGCACTAGCCCTGAACGGTGCCAACGCCGCGGTAGCTCAATAGTAGTACTGCCGGCGGCTGCAAAAGTTTTCAACTATATCTCTTTATTGGGGAGATATTTCTCTTCGCTACGCTCCGTTCAATCTGACGGCTTTTTTGTGTGGTCGCGAGGTTGCTTCGTCTCCCGTTAGTCAACGGGATCCTCGCAATGACGGACTAGAGCGGTTAAAACGGGCTATTGAAATCTTGCAGGGTTGGGAAGGATAGGTCGCGGTCGGAGATGATGGGGTTATCGATGCCCCAGTTGTAGCCAATGCTATCGTAACGGATGCCGGTATCGTTGGGCTGGCTGTATTCGCTGCTAACGAGGTAGTAGGTAATGGCATCGTCGGTAAGGGCTTTGAAGCCATGGGCAAAACCTTCGGGTATATAATAGGCCTTGTGGTTGGCGGCACTAAGCTCGGTGGCAAAATGCTGTCCGTAGGTAGGGGAGCCTTTCCGCAGATCGACAATGACATCGACAATAGCCCCCTGCGGACAAAACACCAGTTTAGCATGCTGGTGCGGGGGCGTCTGGAAGTGCATACCACGCACTACATCTTTCTTCGACAGTGAAAAATAACTC
>CBFGNI010000109.1:0-9308 GCA_965650105.1 uncultured bacterium
TATAGGCAATAGACAGACCAAGACCGGTGCCTTCCCCCACATCTTTTGTTGTGAAAAAGGGTTCAAAAAGCTTCTTTTTTGTTTGTTCGGTCATCCCTGTACCATTGTCCTTTATACTGATAAGTACCTTGTCATTATCTGCCCTTCTTGTCTGTATGGTTACTACGCCACCCTTTTGGTCATGAAATTTCGACTTAAGCGCATGGATACCGTTTGTTATAATGTTAAGAAATACCTGATTCAGTTTACCGGGATAGCAATCCACCAAAGGTAGACTATCATAATCCTTTATGATCTCTATTTTATTATCTAATAAATTATTAACAATAATGGTGGTAGAATCCAGCCCTTCATTAATATCTGCTTTTTTAAGGTCATCTTCATCCAAGCGGGAAAATATTCTCAGCCCCTTTACTATTTCCGCAGTCCGGCTCGATCCTTCACTGATACCTTTCAGCAAATAGCCTATTTCTGTTTTCAGGTAGTCGAAATCATATTCTTGCTTTAACGCATCTATTTTCCCCCTTTTTTCCTCTTGTCCTATATCCGAATATGTAAGTTCCTCTACTTTGGCTAAAACATCCAGTATCATGTCTATATCCCTTTGCAAAGGTTTTACGTTCGACGTAACAAAGTTGATGGGGTTATTGATCTCGTGCGCGATACCTGCGGTTAGCTGACCCAGCGAGGCCATTTTTTCCGATTCCACCAGTTGCATTTCCGCTTCTTTCAGGTCTTTGAGTGTTTTATTCAGCTCGTCGTTCGATGCTCTTAACTCGATGGTACGTTCATTAACTTTCGTTTCCAGCATCACGTTCTGTTCGCTAACAATACGTGCATTTTCTTGCAGGGCTAAAAAAGCCTGTGCCTGCGATTCTTCTTTCTCTTTCCTGAAGGTGTTTATCTTATCCGCAAGCGCGAATGATAGTAGTATTACTTCCAGTGCCGAACCTATTTGCAAAGCGTAGTATGTGAAATTATTATACGGCAATACATTAAAATTGCGCAACACAAACACTATAACACTGGCAAGGAAAATAGTCCAAGCTATCAGGAAAAATTTTGCAGGCTTATATCCTTTCCTTGCAATAATCACACTGACGCTAAACACGAATATTGATGCGACACCGGCATTGATCTGCACTATTTGTGCCGAAACCTGGTAATACCCCAGGAAACCTAACCCAAGTATAACTGCATATATACCAAGAAAGATATTTAATACTTTATTCAGTACCGGCGTGTAATCTTTTACCGCCATAAAACGCTTCAGGAAAGCTATAGCCGTCACCCCGACAAATACAGGGGCAACTACCATCATCAGGTTGGCAAGATAAGGTGAGTTAGGATACAAAAATCTTGGGGCATAACCCTGTACACATGCCTGCGTTAGGCCCACAAAAAGTATATACAATACATAATTAAGATAAATATTATCGCGTACAGTAAAATATACAAACAGGTTATAGAACAACATAACCAGTATGATACCTGCATATAACCCGAATATCAGGTCTTTTTCTGTCAGGGACTCTAAGATTGATTGCGGTGTACCAACAGTCAACGGCAACTGTATTTGCTCCGACGATTTAACCCGCAGCAGAAATGTTTTTGTAGTACCCTGTGGTATATGTATGTTGAATATATAATTCTGGTGCTTTACCAACCTTTGGTTGTATGGCTGGTATTCACCCGTTGCAATACTTTTAATGCTGCCCGCATTGAGTACCTCTACAAACAAAACACTATCAATTGTCGGGTACGGATATTCTATTGCCAGGTCCGGTTCATTACTTAAATTAGTAATAGCGAATTTCACCCAAAATGCCGATGAGCTCATCTCCAGGTTGGGTACCTGTTGAGCTGTTTGTATATAACCGTTTGCGTTAACTGCTTCCTGTGCTGAAAGTGTGCTGTGTTTATCCTCAAGTATCAATACCGTATTCCCAAACGGCATATTAGTACCGGCATTCCGGTACACTACAGGGTTTTGGGCAAATGCATTTTTTTGAAATAAAATGCATATAAAAACCAGAACAATAAGTTTTATATGTCTCATTAGTTTACTACAAAATTGGAAGCTGCAATTCATAAAAAATATCAAATGCACCTCTCCTTCCCTCTTCTGTTTTAATTTGCACAGGGTTTTCTCTCAGCGAATTTATTTCATTTCTCTCTGCCTCGCTTGCATAACTCAGGTCGTTGATATCATGCAACAACATAGCCGATGCTATAAGGTCATCTTTAGGATAATAAAACGTACCATTGTTACCAAGAAAAGTAGCTATTTGAAAACCGGCATTTTGTGCCATTTGCACTGTGTATGCCGCACAAAGCGCAAACATCGACTTGATACCGATTTGGGGGGCAAGACTTACGGCAGTGCGGGTAAGAAAAACGCTACCTATACCCATACCTGCAATTTCCCTCGAATTCCAAAGGCCACAAAGCTCTGCTACACCTTGTGGTATGTAATCTTTTACCACATCATGTATACTATCATCCAGTTCTGTTACGGCTTTTTCTATTGGTAGCGGAATTTTCCCTTTTGCAACCTGAACCCTGGCTCCACCCAATACCCTTCCATCGTCCATTGATTCTGCTACTATAACATAAGTATCAGGATCAGTAAACCATTCAACATTGGCTGAAGTGATCATTGTAATGCCAAAATTCTTCAATACCCTCATATGCCCCTCCACAAATTTCTGGCAAGACTCGTTATCATCAACAGCCCTAAATGCCCGGATCTTAATCATTACTAATAGCGCTTATAAAGATAAAACTTCATCTACCAGCATTTTCTCCGACCGCTTTGCTTTTATATCTGTTAGGAAAACTCTGAAAAGTAATATATCCACCCGGTTTTTACTAATTGTAAAAACATTTTCAAATTCGGTACGCATTTGCTTCAGTTCTTCCGCCATCTCCGGTGGAAAGGCTTTATCGCCTTCAAAACGCAACCTGTTGAATAAGAACGTAGATATACTTAATGGCTGGAAAGCAATATTATTGGCGGTAGCTGTAAGCCATACCCGCTCCAATGCACGGCCACCATCAAAAAAAGTATTCAGTTTAAATTCAGGCATGGTAATCAGCCCAATGGCCGATGCTGCTATAGCCGATTTGTATGATACTTTTTCTAAACCTCTGCCGCCTTGCCATTTATTAAGCTGCTTTATTACATCAAAGTCTTTCACCATCCTGAAACCAATTTTTTCAGAGGCTGTAAGATCAAGGGTATTTATATCAATGCCTCTCCTGGTTTTCTTTGCCTCTTCTTCTGTCCATACCATTTCAGCCAGAAAATCAAGGTGGCCCCCTTCGTGCATAATGCGTAATCTGTCAGCCTTAGCAATAATATCACTTATCTGCCTTAGCCCTTGTTCATCATCAACAAAGTTTAGTTTGGCGCCTGGTATGCTTTGGGCTGCTTTTACCAACTCGTCAAGGCGCGTGCCTTCTATCACTTTCCTTGGTGTCAGCGCACGGTTGGCAACCCGGTCGAATATTACACTGCTTAAATCATCAACAATATGTGGCTGAATATTATTTACACTTGTATTGCGATTGTAAAACTGGTAAACTGCTATTAGCTTATTATTCTCCTCCTGTTTTTGCAATACAACTTCATATCCCAGTTCATGTGCTTTAAGTATCAGATTTTCTGTTGCTGCGCCGTAACCAATGTATGAGGCCGAATGGTTGAAGTCAACCAGCTTCGTTTCATATTCGTGGTTAGCAAACAGATAAAGCACACTATCTCTGTATTTCCATTTCCAAGGCTGTGAATTTCCACCTGTTGGGGCAGTAATAGCAGCTGCTACAATTTCCTTAATTTCTTCTTCACTTAGAGTGATACATCCATCTGAACTGGTAACCGACAACTTACTGATGGCCTCCTCCATTTCTTTTTCGCTAATAGCTGGCTCCAATTCTATATCATGCTTTACAGGTTCCCGCTTTTCTTCTATCAGTTTTTCAAGATCTATGAAATACCGGCCTGAATCTGTGAAATAGTTCAGGAAGATGCGTCTGCAGGTATCTGCTGTCACGGCCCCCCCAAGGGCCACGGCCGATGCAAGCTGAGGCCATGTAGTTATGGTTTCCTCTATTTCCATCATAGAAGCCTTCATGCGTGGCGAAAGCGTTTCAAGGCCTGAAATAGGTAATATATAGGGCAGCTTTTCTTCGCTGGTTTTCAGTTTTTTTAAAACATTAAAATCTATTTCCAGGTGCTGCAGCCAACCATGCATGATAGGCATTTCAGGATGCAGGTCAAAGCGTTCAACATCTAATGTTCCTCTGTCGCTGGCCTCCATTATTACGGGCACATGTAGTTCTTTTGCTTTTATACGGCAAAGTATTTTTACATCTACACCATCACATTCGTCTATTACTGCATCCAGTTTGCCACCCTTTGTAAAGAAGTCGCTTATATTCTCTTCCGTTACACCTTCAGTATAGCAAACAGTTTTAATAAAGGGATCAATTTCTGCAATTTCGCGCGCTACTGCATATACTTTACGTATGCCAAGGTTATGCAAACCGGTACGTATCCGGTTAAGATTATTAAGCTCCAGGGTATCAAAATCGGCCAGCCTTATTTCACCACAGCTCCGTTCCATAGCAATAGTGAGCGCCACCGACTGGCCCACGGAAAGACCTATAACCCCCACTTTTTTATTCGCCAGCACATTACGCTCCGCAGTAGTTATTTTATTGCGGTTGGCCGCTGTTCTTAAGTCTATAAATTCCTCTTTGGGCAGAATATGTACTATTTTATTCAACCAGGGATAATATACCCACAACCCATAACTGAATACGTCATTCCCCTTAAGATGCTCTTTTATAAAAGCGGGGTATTCATCAGGTTTTATTCTAATTTTGGGATTCCTGATCTTCATCAGTTCTTTTAGTTGGCCTTCTATTTCATCATGTATATACGGGCCATTTAAAGCAATTAATTCATCAAATCGTTGTTTGTCGTTTGTTGATTTAAGATCAAGGATTTCAGGGGTGTGAATGTTTTTTAGCTCGTTAGTCTTTTTAATAGCGATATTAAAATCGTTGTTCATCGTTAGTGTGTTGGATAGCCGTTCAGAAAAATAGTTCAAGAAAATGATATTTAATAACAGAATATTATTTATCAGTATTATTACTTAATTTGTAAGAGATTACTTTTGCCAAAAGGCTTATACGCATAAAGAGAGATGCTAGATAACGACAAAATTAATATTCTATACATTGATGATGAAGAAAATAACCTTTTTTCATTTAAGGCTACTTTTCGTATCAAATACAATGTATATACAGCCATAAGTGGCGAGGAAGCAAAAGAAGTACTCAGAACCACTCCAATCGATATTATTATTACCGACCAACGTATGCCTAACATGACCGGCGTGCAATTTTTGGAATCTATCCTGGAGGAATATCCCGATCCTATGCGGATATTACTGACGGGATATGCTGACATGAATGCGGTTATTGAGGCTGTAAATAAAGGGAAAATATTTCATTATCTCTCAAAACCATGGAACGAAGCTGAGCTTGAAGCTACCATCACAAGGGCTTACGGCGTTTACCGCCTGAAAATGGATGAAAAAGAGCTAACGAAAAAGCTTGGTGTTACTAATGAGCAGTTAGAGTTCCTCCTCAGGCAGCGCCTGCTATCGTAATGCATATTTATCGGTAGAAAGCTGAGCATATATATTTTGCTGCCAACGCTGTTGTTCTAATGCTATCAAGCCATGATTTGTTTCGTTTTCATAGCGTTCCTGTTCTGAAACATATTCGGCCTGTACCTGGTCATATATCTCTTTTATACGGCAGCTAAAGTTGCTCTTTGTTAAATACGCATCAGCTATCCGCTGCCTTAAAATGCGTGTGTATAGCTCGCAAATATCAAAATGTGTTTGTTCGTGGCCCAATACACTGTTGCTTTGCTGCCCATCTCGCACCCACGATCTATCAGGATAAAATACATTAAATACGTTAACAACTACCTTGTCAGTACCACTTGCCTCGGTATCCGTCTGTATCCCAAATCCATGACATATAGATGCTGCAGTTTCATCTGTAACATCATTAAGCATATTACCTTGAAAATCGTTCCATGTCAATTTACGTTCCGGCGACCAGCCGAAAACCGACATGTCTCTTGTCCGTTGCCTTATTTGCTGCGCATTATCCTTCTGCACTACTACTACATTCAGCCTGTCATTAGCAAACACCTGCTGACTGGTGCTACCAAAGAGTAGTGTAAATAATAACGCAGTTATTCCCTTCCCGATAACTCTTGTCATCAAAAAAACTAACTGGTTTAAAAATAAATGTGATATACTAAATTAAGAAAAATAACGTTTGCCAGTGCGTTGATGTTGATCATTATTTGTTAAAATAATCATACACATTATACTTTTACTATTCTTGCATATTAGGGTAGTTGGCCTATTTTTACGTTTTACTATCATATATGCAGCTTAGCGTTGTCATCATTACATACAATGAAGAAGAGAATCTTGGAAGATGCTTACAATCTATACAGCGCATTGCCGATGAAATTATTGTAGTAGATAGTATGTCAACAGATAGAACTGTTGAGATAGCAGAACAATACAATGCTAAGGTTTACCAGCACGTTTTTGAGGGGTATGTAAAACAAAAGATAATAGCCACCAACTATGCTTCCTGCAACTGGGTCTTTACGCTGGATGCTGATGAAGTAGTAACCCCGGAACTGGGAGAAAGCATATTGAAAACAAAAAACGGACACCGGTTAGATGCCTATAAGATAGGCCGTATCACTAACTACTGTGGCAAATGGATAAAGCACAGTGGCTGGTACCCTGATCGTATTATTCGCCTTTTCGACCGCACCAAAGGCCAGTGGCACGGAGGTAGCATACACGAACATTGGGAGCTTAATAAACCCGCTAACGTTGGCCTTCTTAACGGGCACCTGTTACATTACAGCTATCCTACCCTTTCACATCATATTCGCAAAATAGATAAGTTTACAGAGCTCAGCGCGAGAGATGCAGTGGCACGAGGCAAAAACTGCAACCTGCTAAAAATACTTGTAGTCCCTAAATGGAACTTTTTTGTAACCTACTTTTTACGCCTGGGTATTCTTGACGGATATTATGGCTTCGTAATAGCCCGGCTCGATAGCTATGTAAGCTTTGTAAAGTACACTAAGATTCGCCAGTATGCGCGCCAAAAACGTATTGGCAGCTAAGACAGCAGATCTTTAAATAGCTCGTGATATTGTTCTGTAACCGCTTTTATACTATGCCTCTTTTTTGCATAATTATATGCAAGACCCGCCGTTTGCTGATGCAGCTCGGCATTGCCAAGCAACGCATTCACGCCATTTGCCAATTGTTCTGAAGCACCTACACTACATGATATACCACGTCCCTCACTTAGCAGTTCTTTCAGCCCCCCGGCATTAGTAGCAACTACCGGTACCCGGTTCATAAATGCATCTAATACACTACTACCCAGGCCTTCTTGCCTGGAGCTCATTACAAACACATCGAATAAGGAATAAAATGGTTCTATTTCCTTTTGAAAACCCATTAGTATGTAAACATCCTGTAAGCCTTCCTGCGCTATCTTCGTGGCAACGGCATCTTTCAAATCACCTGTACCAAAATGAAGGAACACAAAGTCGCTGCGCATTGCCGTTAATTTTTTGATGGTGTCAACCATCGTCAGCGGATCTTTATCCGGTGTAAGCATAGATACCGTGGCAACAATACGTTTGCCTTGATGAATGTATGGTTGCAACACCTGTTTAGCTATATTGTTACTGCCATGATTTTCCACAACCATATCCGATATTACTGCTACATCTTTAATACCCGATGTTTTCAGTACCCTTTTTACTGCTGTGCTTACACCTACTACCCTGTCTGTAAATCTGTATTTTAATATTGTAAAGAACCCCTTTGGTTTAAACACTACTCTACGGCTGAGTACCACCTTACTACGGTGGAATGGCTTAGTCAATATGCAATACGTAAGTATGTGTGCCGTTTGCGCATGCATAATGTCATACTTTTTCCCCTCACTAAGAAGGAAGCTCAATACCCCCCATATATTTTTAAACGAACGAATATTAAACCCATGCGCCAGTGCCTTACTTTCAAGTTCGTAACCGCTACGGCATACCAAAGTTACTTTCATGCCTGCCGTGGTAAACCCTTCCATATTGTATATTGTCTGTCTTTCACCTCCACGCCATCCACGCTCAAAATTCAGCTCCAATACATTCATGCGGCGAACTTAATCACTTTGTTTTGAACTTTTCTTCTCCGGTACACATTTAGGTGCTTTTTTACCTGTTTTCTTTTCCATACCTACTTGTTCCTAATCTTTCAGCAAGGGCCTTTTGCGGTTCTTTTCACACTTATTGCGCATAACACATTGGTTTTATAGCTTCTTACCTGCTATTTTTGTACCATCAGTATATGGCAAACGAAGGGGTAAGTCTCAACAAATACATTAGTGCATCGGGCTTCTGCTCGCGCAGGGAGGCAGATAAGCTAATAGAACAAGCACGTGTAAGCATTAATGGCGAACTGGTACTTGGAACAGCCCGTGTACATGCTGGTGACACTGTTGAGATTGACGGCGAGCCTATCAAAGGGGCCAAGAAGCAACGCCCCATATACATTGCCTTCAACAAACCGGTTGGCATTACCTCCACTACCGATACCAAGGACAAGACCAACATCATCAGTGCCCTGAACCACCCTAAGCGCATCTTTCCCATAGGCAGGCTGGACAAGGATTCAGACGGGCTCATATTCCTTACTAACGATGGCGATATAGTGAACAAGATACTACGCGCCGGTAACGAGCATGAGAAGGAGTACATTGTAACCGTTGACAAGCTGATAACCCCGGACTTCATACAGCAGATGGGTAATGGCGTGCCTATACTTGACACTATTACTCAAAAGTGCTTTGTACGCCAGGAAGGCAAAAGGCGCTTCCGTATTATACTGGTGCAGGGCCTCAACAGGCAGATACGCCGTATGTGCGAGCACTTTGGTTATAAGGTGGTCAGCCTTACGCGTGTGCGGGTTATGAATATAAGCCTGGGCAACTTACCTGTTGGCCATTGGCGGTACTTTACACAGCCCGAAGTAGATGAGATGATGCAGATGGTCTCCACATCAAGCAAGACACATACCGATGGCCGCACAAAACCTGCTACTAATAAGAACTACATTCCTAAGGCCAAACCCAAAACACCGGCTACCCAATCAGCACCGCCTAAAGAACCTGATAGC
>CBFGNI010000110.1:0-9257 GCA_965650105.1 uncultured bacterium
AAGCTTTTATCGATGGCCACCCCGTTCCCGGCAATAACTGGTATCGCTTGTATATTGTTTTCAATTCCGACCTTTCCTGGAATAGCAATCGTATTAAACTATCTGTAGATAGCGCCACTATATTCTCAAAAGGAGTAGTACCACCCAATGATTCGTTACAGAAACTGGCTGTGGGCATTAAAATGAGAATGGACACATCCGGCCATAGTGTTATTACAGGTGCTGGCGTTGGCACAGACAGTGTTTCTAAAGCTCTGTCCTCTATTAAGTTAAGCCTGCCCACAGCAAGCGGAGATGTAGCCTCATTCAACTACATCAAATCTCAGTATGTTTTTACCAACCCGTTCACAGGGCATGTGAATATAGAATTGCCCGATGTTGCCAAGCATAAATACACTGTGGTATTTTTGACGCAGGAAAAGAAAAGATTGTTTGAAATACCGCGGGTTACAGATTCACCTATAATTATCGATAAGCGGAATTTTCAGCAAAAAGGGCTATTCCAATTCGAATTGTTGAAAGACGATAGAAAGATTGAAACAGGGTTTATAACTATTTATTAATTATCCCATTCCATTTCCTGCAACATTGCCTTCCATTCAGGGCCAAATTTTATGCTGGCACCTGCATATAGTTGCATCATGCGCATCATTTCTTCCGCATCCCAGGAATATACACATTTACCAAAACGTACAGGATAGCCCAGGTGGTTGAAGTATAAATTACCGTCGTGGTGCAGGTTTTGTATCAGGCGTTCCTGCGTTTCAAAACCAAAATAATCATAGCAATTACCCTTCAACGGGTGATCAGTCTTAGTAGTTTTGCCCACATAATGTATAGGACCGATATCTGCCCATTTATAGCTACGGTTAACCAGGGTAAAAGGTGTACGCTGTACAATTGTCATCGATTCCTGGTCGAGAAAAATCTTTTCCGTATAAAGTATTCTTGAAAAAAACCGGTAAGAAGCAACTAAGTAAAGCAAAGCGGCGGCTACAACACTACCTGTTTTTAAAATACTGCCGGTAAAATCGAATGCTTCTTTAAGAAAAATAGTAGCCATGCCCGTCGTAAATAGAAATTCAGCCCAAAACAAAATCTTTATGCGGGCTTGGGTACGGTTACCCAGGGTTATCAACAGATGGTCATCGCCCCAGTGATAAGTAATTGCATTTTTAGGATTTGTGTTAGGTACGGCTTTTATCATGACAGTTACTAAAATTAATAAAAATTACTACATGTCTGCTAGGGTGCTACCACTTCTGTAATAATATCCGCTAAAAATATCTTGCCAAACTCCTCTTTCAATTTTTCTTTTACTTCATATATATCTACTTGCCTGCCAAGCTCCTTTTCCAGCGAGGTAACTTCTTTATCGGCTATTCCACAGGGTATAATATTATCAAAGTACTCCATTTGGGTATTTACATTCAGTGCAAAACCGTGAATGGTTATCCAGCGGCTACACCTTACGCCCATAGCGCATATCTTTCTCGCTTTATCGGGTATATCGGCGTCCAGCCAAACACCTGTTGAGCCTGGCAACCTGTCCGCGTCAATACCGTAATGTTTTAATGTACGAATGATAACTTCTTCCAGATTGCGCATATAGCGCCCCAGGTCGGTAAAGAAATGCTCAAGATCAAGCACGGGGTAGCCTACAATTTGCCCGGGACCGTGGTAGGTAATATCACCCCCCCTGTTAGTTTTATAAAAGCTGGCGTTTATTTCAGCCATTTTATTGTTGTCGGCAAGTAAATTCCCCATATCGCCACTTTTACCCAATGTGTACACGTGCGGATGCTCACAAAAAAATAAATGATCGGTAGTTTTCGGGGCTTCTTCACGCTGGTTTTCAGGTGTACTCTGCCAACGTGCTTTTTCCTGCACACCTTCTTGTAAAAGCGCCTCCTGCAATTGCCATGCGGCCGCATATTCTATTTCCCCAAGATCCCGGAAAAAAATGGTTTTCTTATCCATAACTGAAGTGTACAAAGTTACAGCATTTTACCACCCTGAAAATACCCCTGGCACAAGCTTTTACTGCCTGCTGATTAGCGTTTTATTAACAGCAAAACGTTTACATTTGTTTTAATACTTTATTCAACGATTAAGATATATGCTGCAATTCATGAAGAATAAAATTCTGATACCGCTTTTGATATTAGGTGCACTGGCCACCTTTTTTTCATTTAAGTATAGCGGCGATGATGCGACTAACGACGAGCAAAAAGAAAAGGTTTTACAAACTGTGATGAAAGCGATCAATGAAGGTCATTTTTCACCCAGGCAAATTGATGACTCATTCTCCAACAGTGTTTATACAAAGGTTTTATCCCAACTCGATTACGAGAAAAAATTCTTCACTCAAAAAGATATCGACCAGCTAAAACCATATCAATACAAAATTGATGATGAGATAAAAGCAAACAATCTTGATTTCTTCAAAAAGTTCGATGCACTTTTTGTGAAAAATATTGATAAGGCAGAGGGTTATTATAAAGAGATACTGAAGACTCCGTTTACCTTCAATGGCAATGAGGAAATTGAACTGAATGGAGAGAAACTTGATTATGCTGCTGATGATAAAGCACTGAAAATACGCTGGCACAACTACCTGAAATATCGCGTACTGGCTAAGTATGTGGAACTGAAGGACGCGCAAGACAAAAAGAAAGATAGCCTGGGTGCAAAAGCCAAAACTGATGTACAGTTGGAAGTTGACGCCCGTGAATCAGTAAGAAAAAACCAGGAATATTATTTCAGGCGTCTGCACAAGTTCGACGATGAGGAGCGTTTTACTTTCTTCATCAATGCCATCGCGGGCAGCGAAGATCCTCATACTGATTATTTGCCACCTGTAGATAAACAACGTTTTGATGAAAGCATGTCAGGCACCTTTTTTGGTATTGGCGCGCGCCTCCAAAACGATGATGGAAAAATAAAAATTGAATCAGTGATACCGGGTAGCCCTTGCTGGAAGCAAGGCGACCTGAAAGCAGGCGATGAGATACAAAAAGTAGCACAAGGCGATGAAGAGCCCGTCGATATACAGGGTTTTGATACTGAAGATGCAGTAAAACTGATACGTGGTAAAAAAGGAACCGAAGTACGCCTTACAGTAAAAAAGGTGAATGGTGCGATGCAGGTAATACCTATTATACGTGGCGAAGTGTTTATTGAAGAAGTGTTTGCAAAATCAGCGATCATCAACAGCGCTTCAGGCCCTGTGGGGTATATTTACCTGCCTGAGTTTTATTCAGACTTCCAGCATATCAACGGCCGCCGTTGTGCCGAAGATGTGGCTATAGAGGTAATGAAACTAAAAAATGCCGGCGTTACCGGTATTATACTCGACCTGCGTAACAACGGCGGTGGTTCGCTAAGCGATGTAGTAGATATGGCTGGCCAGTTTATTGATAACGGTCCTATAGTACAGGTAAAAAGCAACAATGCAGACGCCAGCACCCTACGCGACGCACAACGTGGTACTTTATATGATGGCCCACTTGCTATCATGGTCAATCAGAACAGTGCCTCTGCCTCCGAGATCATGGCTGCTGCATTGCAGGATTATAAACGCGCTGTAATTGTAGGCTCGCCAACCTTTGGTAAGGGTACGGTGCAAAAACTGGTTTCGCTGGATGACTTTGCAAGGATAATGGAGAAAATAGGTTTAGCTGCAAATGGCGATGCGATATCTGATAATTCGATAGGCTCCATTAAACTGACAGTTCAGAAATTCTATCGAATCAATGGTGGTTCTACCCAGTTAAAAGGTGTAACGCCTGACATTACACTACCCGACCCTTATCAACTGATAGATATGGGTGAACGTCGTGATAAAGCTGCCTTGAAATGGGATGAGATACCAGCAGCAAATTATAGCAAGGTGGCAAACCCGGTAAACATCAGCACACTTGAAGCAAAAAGCAAAGCCCGTACTAATGCAAATCCTACCTTCCAACTGATAAAAGAAAGCGCACAACGTGTAAAAGCACAGGAAGAAGACAATAAGTATTCACTGAATGAAAAAGAATTTCGCAAAAAACTGGAGGAAGTAAATGCAACATCTAAAAAAATGGAAGCATTGGAAAAAGACGCTGCTGTATTAAGCATTACCAATCCTAAAGAGGATATGCAGAAGATAAACATGGATTCTTTGAATATAAATAAAAACAAGGACTGGATAAAGAACCTGCAAAAAGATATTTACTTATCTGAAACAGTGAACATAGTTAACGACCTTGCCAAACAATACATGAATGTGAATATTGGTACTGGCATGAAATAATAAATTGTGATCCTTCTAAAAAAGGTGGTGCAAATAGCACCACCTTTTTTATTGTAGCCATGCATTACCTTTGCTTTGCAAATAAAATTTCTTTGTTCACAGGTTTCAGATATTACAGGCTATTACTTTTAGCTATTCTGGTGGTCTTCACGACTAATAGTAATACCTATGCACAGGCGGCGCCAGATACCAGCCTGAACCAGGTGATCCCGGAAGGCGCAAGAGCTAAAGCCGACAGCGTAAGGAAATATGACAGTGTAGTGGTGGTAACATTGGCTACCGATACTGTTGCTGTGTCTGACAGCATCAACATAAAATTTAAACCTTATGTTTTTGAACCCAACCCCAAAAAGGCCGGTCTATATTCTGCTATTGTACCTGGCCTGGGGCAGCTATACAATCGCCAATACTGGAAAATACCAATAGTGTACGCTATCGTAGGGGCTACTGGTTATTTCTTCGTAAAGAACCTGAACGATTACCAAAACTATCGGAAAGCTTATGTAAGGCGTATTAGTCTCGATCCTTCTACGGAACCTGATAAGTATCCCAACTATACCAACGACAATCTAAAACAGCTGCAAGACCAAAGCAAGCAGTACCTGGATATGACAGTACTGCTGGGTGCACTTGGTTATACAATACAGGTGCTGGACGCTGTTGCCTCTGCACACCTGAAGAACTTCGATATATCGCGCGATATATCTATGCGTATGCAACCTGTAGTTGCTCCAGGTGGCGTGGGGCTGGGCCTGGTTATGAATTTCAAATAGATGTGCATACTGTTGTCGCTGCATTTGTTGCAACTTTTATTTCACACGCAGCTAAACTAACTTTGCTATATGCTGCACAGCAAGCCGAAAGAAGATAATTACCTGCATAAAGGATTAAGAAAACAACTGGTACAGTTGCTACGGGAAAAAGGAATAAAAGACGAGCGTGTGCTTGCTGCAATAGAAACTATTCCCCGTCATTTTTTTCTCGATCCTGCTTTTGAACGCATTGCTTACGAAGACCGTGCTTTCCCCATTGTCGCCAATCAAACTATTTCGCAGCCATATACGGTAGCATTCCAAACGCAATTGCTGGAATTGAAGAAATTCGATAAAGTGCTGGAAATAGGTACTGGCAGTGCATACCAGGCTTGCGTATTGGCAGAACTATGCCACATGGTATATAGCATAGAAAGGCAGAAGGCTTTATACGACTTTGTGGGTGGCTTCTTCTTCCTGAAAAAATATCCTAATATAAAGCGTTTTTACGGCGATGGTTATGAAGGTTTACCATCTTATGCGCCTTTCGATAAGATAATCATAACAGCTGCCGCACCTTTTATACCGCCAAAACTTGTAGCACAGCTGAAACCCGGCGGTATTATAGTAGTGCCTGTAGGCGACGATAATGGCCAGAAGATGATGCGTATTACAAAAGATAAAGAGGGAAATATCCACGAAGAAACGCTGGGCGATTTTAGCTTTGTACCTATGTTAGGTGGCAAAAACAAATAGGCTACTTCATTTTCAGGGCTTTAATGTTTCGTTGTATCCCTTTATACTTTGGCCTGCTGATAGGTGATGATTTGAATATTTTTCTGAACGCATCTTCGCTCATTGCTTCCCATTCAGCTAAAGAAAGATCAAGAACTTCAGGTATAGGTTGAAAAGCAGATTCATGATTGGATTGCGAAAAACGGTTCCATGGGCAAACATCCTGGCATATATCACAGCCAAACATCCAGCCATTCATTTTCTCTGCCAACTCATCAGGTATCAATTCTTCTTTTAGTTCAATAGTAAGATACGAGATACACTTACTGCCATCTATTTCAGTTGGCGATACAATAGCCTGTGTAGGGCACGCATCTATACACCTGGTGCAGCTACCACAATGATCGGTTGCGAACGGAGCATCAGCAACTAATTCAAGATCGGTTATCAGCGTAGCAATAAAAAAGAAAGAGCCTGTTTTCTTATTTAGCAGGTTGCCATTTTTACCTACCCAGCCTAGCCCGCTACGTACAGCCCAACTTCTTTCCAGTACAGGCGCGCTATCTACAAAGCCCCGCCCATCCACCTCTCCTATCTGCTCTTTTATAAAAGCTAATAGTTGGTTGAGCTTATCACGAATAACATAATGGTAATCTATTCCCCATGCGTACTTCGCAATATGTGGCGTATCTTCTTGCTGCTCTTGTGATGGATAATAATTAAGCAATAATGTTATTACAGACTTTGCGCCGGGCACCAGTTTTGTTGGGTCTATACGCAAATCAAAATAACGCTCCATATATTGCATGCTACCCTGGTAGCCTTTGTTCAGCCACTGCTCCAGGCGGCGGGCGTCTTCATCCAACTGTACAGCCTTTGCTATACCACAATTCATAAAACCCAGCCTTTCGGCTTCTTGTTTTATGAGAATTGTATTTTTTTCGGCCGATAACAAATGAATTATTCTTTTAGACGCTTTACTTGCACACCACGAATTTCTGAAAGTCTGCTGATATAGTCTTCCGCATTCTTTTTAGGAATACCTGCATCTACCCTACAAAACAATTGTAGCTCTTGTCGGTATATGGTTGCCTCACTCTGCTTTAATAAATACAACACTTCACTCATTACGGGGTAATCAAACTCAACAGAGACTATTTCTTCTATCCACTTTTCTATGATAACAGCCTTTCCCAGCGCATCAGCCGTAGCTGTTTTGTACGCATTTATTAAACCCGGCACACCTAGCAGTGTACCGCCAAAATAACGAACAACTACTACCAGCACATTAGTAAAGCCTGCACTATCTATTTGCCCTAAAATTGGCTTACCCGCACTACCCGATGGTTCACCATCATCATTAGCACGAAACTGTAAGCCATCCGTACCTAAACGGTAAGCATAGCAAAAGTGTACCGCTTTAGGGTGTTCTTTTTTCAAAGACTGTATTTTTTCCTTCACGTCTTGTGCAGACGATATAGGATATGCATAGCCGAAGAACTTACTTCCCCTGTCTTTAAATTCACTGGTTGTTGCCCCTACAATTGTCTTGTATTTATATTCATCCATACTCAATCACCAAATGCTATAAGCGATATCGCTGCTATTGATAAAACTAACCCTATTATGCGTGCTGCAGGTGCTTTTTCTTTAAATAAAACAATTCCGCAAATTGCTGATACTACTACTATCCCAATATTATTAACGGGTATTGCCGCTGAACTTTGCAGGAAATCAGCGTTCAATAATTTAATGAGATAGTAGATAGAAAAATAATTAGGCACGCCCAATAACACTCCTGCTGCAATATTGCGAAAATGAAATACTGTCTTATTCCTTGCTATAGCAACAGCCACAAGCAATAAACCAATAATACCCGCTGTAGCAAAAGCGTGTATGGTAAAAGAAACCATACTCTCATCATCCTGCAAAAAACTATTCTCTGCATATTTTACCAATGCATCCAACAAGCCACTTCCTAAAAACAATAATCCCGGCCATAGCAGATCTTGCCCTTTTCTACCGTCTTCTTTTATTCTTGTAGTGAGGTAAACAGCGGGGAAGGCCAGTATAATTCCCAATAGTTTTATTACTGTAAGTTGTTCATTGTATAGCCAAAGCGAAAACACCACGGGTATCACCAGCGATAATTTATTAGCAACCGTAGTAGTTGTTATACCTTCCTTCTTCGTGCAATACGCTATAAGGTTGAATAAAGATATCAGCATACCACCCATCAGCAGGCTCCATGGCAGCCAGCTATACAAAATGCTGTTAGTGCCCACAGGAAAGCTGCCATGCAGCAAACTACCTACCAGAACACAAGTCAGGTAGTTAACAACAATAGCCTGCAAGGCGTCTATCTTATACTTTGGGAAAAGTTTAAAAAGCACATAAAGAAGCGTATTCAGCAATATGGCAACCAGCAGGTATAACATCAATAATGCATTTATAGCTCCATACTGGTTTCATAGGTATACTTGCTATCGGCCTTTGTATATACATCCAGTTCATCGCCCGCTATATTTACGCTCAATGCTTTGCTTGCATGGGGCAATAACGGCGCCTTCAGGCCATCTTCCATCTGTACATCTGCGGTAAATATTCTTGCCTCATCCCATAGACCACTTTCAATAAAACTTTCCAGCAAGTACACCCCTCCTTCCACAATAAGCGATGTAATATTAGCTTCATACAGTTTTTGTGCTATCTGCTGTAAAACATCTTTACTAAAGTCCAACTGCACATAGCGTATGTTTCCCTTTTGCTTTTCTTCATTGTTATTAATTATCCAGGTGTCGGCTTCTTTATCAAACACTTTCAGTAATGAGGGCAATTCAAGCTTTTCATCTATAACTATGCGTACGGGTTGCTTCCCTTTCCAGTCGCTTGCTGTAAGGTGCGGATGATCGTTGTGCGCCGTATTAAAGCCTACCATTATAGCTGCTTCTTCTGTTCGCCATTTATGCAATAGTTGCTTGCTATGCACATTACTCAGCTGGTAGCGCGTTCTATTAAGCGGCGCGAAGAATCCGTTAGCGGTCTGCGCCCATTTTAGAATAATATAGGGCCGCTGCTGCTCATGAAAACAAAAGAAACGCCTGTTCAGCCAAAGTCCTTCTTTTTCTAATACACCTGTGGCTACTTTCACCCCGTTCGCTTCCAATATCCTTATACCTTTTCCACTCACTTTTGCAAAAGGATCTACATTGCAGATAACTATTTTCCTTACTCCTTCTGCAACTATCCTATTGGCGCAAGGTGGTGTTTGGCCGTGGTGTGCGCAAGGCTCCAGGTTCACATACATGGTGCTTTCGGGTATCAAATGCTTGTCTGCATCTGCTACACTTTCAAAGCAATTCACTTCTGCATGTGCCTGCCCGTATTGCTCATGCCATCCTTCACCTATTACGCGCCCATTATGCACCAATATAGCGCCCACCATCGGGTTAGGTGCAGCATGGCCCTTACCCTTC
>CBFGNI010000111.1:0-9237 GCA_965650105.1 uncultured bacterium
CCTTATTCCGGTAGTACCGGCTATTCACTATATAGCAGTCACCGCTCAACGCAGTCCCGGTAAAGGAAACAAATACCGGCTGCGGATGCCTGCCCATCAGTTAGATAAAGCACTCACTCTCGCACGCAGCATGAATGCTATATTATTTGTAGATGTACAGGTTGGACACAGCAGTTTGAAAGAGGAACTTGCAGCGCTTACCGACTACCTGAAAAAACCAGACGTACACCTTGGTATTGATCCGGAATATTCTATGAAGGGAGGGGAAGTGCCCTGTTCGCGGATCGGTACCTTCGATGCCAACGATATCAATGATGCTGTGAATTTCCTGTCTCAATTGGTACGTGAATACCAACTTCCTCCTAAAATTCTGGTAATACACCGATTTACAAAAGATATGGTTACTAATTACCGTAATATAAAACGTTGCCCGGAAGTACAGATCGTTATGAACATGGATGGTTTTGGTTTTCCTGCTAAGAAGAAAGACAGTTACCAGTTAGCTATCAGCAATGAGCCTGTACAGTTTGCAGGTTTTAAACTATTTTACAAAAATGACAAGCTCAGTAAACCTTACCGGCTAATGACAGCTGATGAAATACTGGGCCTGTACCCAAGCCCTATTTATATCCAGTATCAATAATGGCAGTGTTAAAGTGTACTTACTAATTAAGATCAGTGTCGGGGTTGCATGTTGTTATACATGCTAGCTACCAATGACCTAGCTTTGCATCCGGATGGATTCATTAACTCATATCGTCCTTGGCGCCTGTATTGGCGAAGCTTTTTTGGGCCGTCATATAGGAAAGAAAGCACTGATCTGGGGTGCGGTATCACAAAGCCTCCCGGATATAGATGTGCTTGCTGCGTTATGGATGGATCCTGCCGCAAATTTGCTGGCCCATCGGGGATTTACACATTCGCTGTTGTTCGCAGCAATCTCCTTCCCCCTTCTTTCTGTACTGGCAGACAGATGGCACAGACCACATAACGTCAGTATGCAGCAGTGGTTGTGGTTTTTTGCAATAGAGATTGTTGTACACGATATGTTAGATGGCTTTAATGTCTATGGCACAGGCTGGCTGGAGCCCTTTAGTCATTACCGCTTCTCATTGAACACGTTGTTCGTTGCCGATCCGTTATTTTCTGTTTTTCCGGCCATTGCCTTTGTGATGCTGCTAGTACTAAAACGAAAAGATAAGCGAAGAAAAATATGGTATGGAATAGGAATAACGGGCAGTTTTCTTTACCTGGTATTTTGCCTGAACAACAAACTGACCGTAGAACAGGATGTGCGTACGATCCTCAGAACACAGCATGTACCCTATACCAGGTATATGACTGCACCCACACCTTTCAACAATCTGCTTTGGTATATTGTAGCGGGGAATGATAGCGGATACTACGTCGGATTTCATTCGGTATTTGATAAAAAGAAACAGATATCTTTTAGCTATTTTTCACGCCGCGACTCTCTGTTACGGGAGATCGCCGATCATGAAAGCTTGCAGCGGCTGCGGCGCTTCTCTAAAGGATTTTATACCATAGAACGCAAGAATAATTCTATCGTCTTTAATGACCTCCGCTTCGGCCAGATCGCAGGCTGGAAATACCCAAATGCAGATTTTGTGTTTTACTATTATCTGCAACACCCGGAAGACAATGAACTGGTCATGCAGCGTGGCAGGTTCAAGGGCTGGGACCGCGAGGTCTGGATATCGCTACTGGAAAAAATAAAAGGTACTAACGCTCCCGCCGAAAATAGAAAGTAGCGATGTATAATACGATTTTGATCAGCTGGTAACAGCACCACTGCCAGAATTGTCTGAGGATATTTTGGCTGGCATAGAAGTGCGCACCGGTTATCCGCATACATTTCTCATCGATTATCAGTTGAAGTTCCGATCGCACCTGCGAAACAAAAGGTTTATTGCGTATATCAACATTGAGCTCAATACTGGCGAGAGCACTGATATTATTTACATTATAAGAACCGATAGTCAGCCATTTATCATCGCGGATGCTAATCTTGGCATGCAGTACGCTACCGCTATACTCGTAAACTTCCACACCATTACGCAGCATCCACCGGTACAGATACCGCTCTGCATGTTTTGCCAGCATTACATCGGAGATACCAGCCAGGATGACCTGAACCTGTACGCCGCGGCCTATAGCTTTTTTGATTTGTCGAAGAAATATCCAGCCCGGTAAAAAATAGCTGCACATAATTACAATACTTTCGTTGGCTTGATGGAAAAGTTCGAAATAACTTTTCCATATCTGGTTTTTATTTTTTACCCAGTCATTTCTCCGAACACGCAGCGAACAGTTACCTGGTGCATCCATTTCTGTAAAGCGTTGCTCATGTTTTTGTTGCAAGGATTGACCTGTAACATCATTCCAGTACGTTATACAAACTGTAAGTACACCTATTACCCCCGCACCTTCTATCTGCAGCGCCAGGTCAAGCCATGCCGGTTCGCCACCGCTACCCATATAGCGGTCTGCGATATTGATACCTCCAACAAGTGCTGTACGCTGGTCAAAGACGGCAATTTTATGATGTAACCTTCTACCTATATAAAAATGGCTGCTCTTTAACAATGGCTCAAAATACTCCAGGTGAATATTCGGTATTGATAAAGTATTAATGAAGTGTCGCGACAGCGACCGTGATTGATATCCATCAATTAACAAGAAAATCGATACCCCTCTACCTGCAGCATGGATCAGGGCATGGGCGATACGCTGACCTGCAGAGTCGTCATTGAAAATATAAAACTGCATGTGTATCTCCTCAACTGCGTTCCTGATTAAAAGTTCCAGGCGGTCAAAATATTCCGCACCACTGTGAATTACCTGTAACTTATTGCCGTGATAATAGTCGTTCAATTTATGTTGCTGTGGTGTTGCACCATGTGTTGTATTTGTTGTAACTGATGACATGTTCTCGTATAAACTTCTTCAGTTGTGGCAGGTAAACAGGTACCATACACTTGCTGCTAGTAATTGCTAATATAACTGAACTTTTTGAGTCAGGTTGTGATGAGGGTCAGTTGTAAGAGTAATACTAATTAGTACAGAACAATCATATTTCGGCATTGCAAAAGATTGACCAGAAACAGGCGCTGCACTAACGGGCGTCATAACTGTGCTGCTATGTTGTATTTAATTTGCATATAAACTCGCGTTTAGATCATTTAAGCCAATTAAAATAACACTTATGACCATTGAAATAAATGATAGCAGAACCGTACAAGATATTCAGGAAGAATTCTCTGCCAGGTTTCCATACTTGAAACTAGAGTTCTTTAATCTAGCACATGAGAGGGGGCAGCCATCGCGGCAGGCACCCTGTAAGCCGAATCAGCTCTTAGGTGAGATTCGCAAAAAGCATATACATGGCATCATTACCTTCGATATGCAAAGTGAAACGGGAGCCATCGAAAAAGAATTTGAAAGAAGGTTCAACTTAAATGTGCAGATATATCGTTTCCATATGGATAGGTGGATACAGACCGCAGGCACTGACATCCTCACTCTGAGCGAACAAAATGAAATTGCAAGGGATTCAGCTGCTTTTTACAATCCCAACCATAAGCAACAAAACGCCTAACTGCATTTAGTATTGATTAATGTCTTTAGATCAGGCACTGCTTTCCTTGTTTTGACCGGCAGCCGGAATCCTGCGCCCTCTGCATATACTTTAGCGGAGCGAATAATATCTTTGTATACATCGGAGATAGGTGCGGATAGTATTGCTTCGACCGCTTTTTTACCCAATACGAAAGATGCGTTGAAATATCCGGCACAGGGCATCAGGTAAATAAGTACACGTTTATGATCACTGATACGACAATTCCAGCCAGCCTTAGAATAATGCCAGCTGACTTTAGCCTCAGAACATTGTTCGAGCACATAATCACTGATGTCTTTCCAACAGACATAGTTTTTGCCTAGTGCCTTTTGAAGATCCTTTTCTTCAGGGCAATGCTCCTGCTCCATGAATATACTCTGTTCCATCGGCTGAAATTAATAGATAGGCATCAATTTCCGTGCAGTTCAGCCTGTCGGATATTTTCTATGCCACGTACAAGTGCATCGGCATTAAATGATATAGAATCAATACCCTGTTCGACTAAAAACTTCGAGAAGTCAGGGAAATCACTTGGCGCCTGGCCGCAGAGGCCTATTCGCCTGCCTTTCGACTTGGCGACACGTATTACTTGTGCCAGCAGTTGCTTGACCGCCTCATCGTTCTCATCAAATAAGTCGCTCACTATTGCAGAATCCCGGTCGAGCCCCAGCGTTAGTTGAGTCAGATCATTGGAGCCGATAGAAAATCCATCAAAGATGTCTGCAAATTGATCTGCCAGGATTACATTGCTGGGTATCTCTGCCATCACATATACTTCCAGTCCGTCTTTCCCCTTTTCCAAACCGAAGGATTGCATGACTTCCAGTACTTTTTTCCCCTCTGCAACTGTTCTACAAAAAGGAATCATCACTTTTACATTCGTTAGTTTCATATCCTCGCGCACCACTTTAACAGCGGCACATTCCAGGCCAAATGCATCTTTATATCGCGGATTATAATAACGGCTTGCACCGCGGAAGCCTAACATCGGGTTCTCCTCCTCCGGTTCAAAATATTTACCGCCAATTAACTGTGCATATTCATTGGTCTTGAAATCACTCATACGAATGATAACGTCCTTGGGATAGAATGCTGCTGCAACCAGCGCGATGGATTCAGAAAGCTTATCGACAAAATAGCGTTTCTTATCACTATATCCGAAGCATAGCCCGGCGATCAGTTTTTTATCCGCGGATTCGGGGAGCAGGTCATACTGCACCAATGCCATGGGGTGCACTTGTATCTGATTGCTGATGATAAACTCCATGCGCAGCAAGCCTACACCTTCATTTGGGTAACGGGACAAGGCCAGTGCCTTATCTGGGTCTGCCAGTATAAACATGGGTTTGGTGCGGGTAAGGGTTTTGTCCTCCAGGTTTGTTTCTTGTTCTTCCCAGTCAATCTTTCCGGCATATACATAACCGCTGTCACCGGCGGCGCAGGAAACAGTAATCACATCGCCATCTTTCAGCTTGCTGGTAGCATCCAGAGTGCCTACTACGGCAGGAATACCCAGCTCGCGTGCAACAATAGAAGCATGACTGGTACGGCCGCCCTTATTAGTAACAATACTAACAGCCTTACGTAATAATGCATTCCAGTCAGGGTTGGTACTGTCTGCCACAATAATATCACCAACTTGCACTTTTCCTGAATCGGCCAGAGAGTTCACGATGCATACGCGCCCGCTAACCACGGATTTGCCTACCGCTTTACCGCTGCAAATAGGAGGTGAATCAGTATGTACCACGTAAGTGCGAAGGGTAGTAGTCACCGTTTTACGCATAGCGGTCTCAGGTCGCGCTTGTAGAATGTAAAGCTTCCCGTTTATTCCGTCTTTGGCCCATTCTATATCCATAGCACGTCCATAATGCGTTTCGATAAGTGCGCACCAACGCGCCAGTTGCAGGGCTTCCTCTGTATTTAAGGTGAGTTGTCCACGCAAGTTATCCGGTGTAGGCACCAACGTGACAGATGCAGCACCTCCTGCGCCCTCTCCAAAGATCATCATGTGCTCTTTGGCACCTGCACGGTGGTATATCATAGGCCTGCGTCCTTCCTTCAATGCAGGCTTGAAAAAATAATATTCGTCGGGATTAACAACTCCTTGTACTACTGCTTCACCCAGGCCCCAGGCTCCAGTCAGGTAAATGAGTTGCTGGTGTCCATTTTCAGGGTCTATGGTAAAGGCTACACCTGCAGCGCCTTTATCGGATCGGACCATACGCTGGATACCCACCGACAACTGTACTGACAGATGATCAAATCCATTATCCACCCTGTACTTGATTGCCCGGTCGTTGAACAGGGACACATAGCAATGGTGCACCGCTTCCACAATTGCTTTAATGCCTCTGATATTCAGAAAGGAATCATGCTGCCCGGCAAAGCTTGCGTCCGGCAGATCCTCAGCAGTAGCACTGCTGCGAACGGCTACCGGCGCTGTAGAGTCGCTATCTAGAAGCACCTTCAGTGCAGGTAGCAGAGCGTCTTCTATCGTAGGCGGCAATATACTTTCCTTAATTAAAGCTCTGCAGGCTGAACCTATGGCAGGAAGATTATTCATGCCTATCGTATCCAGCATTTGTAGTTGTGCACGCAGTTTTGTTTCCAGCCCATTATATTGCAGGAAGGCGCGATAAGCAGCAGCCGTAAGTGCAAAGCCTTCCGGGACTAAAATGCCAGCATCAGACAAAGTCTGATGCAGTTCGCCAAGTGAGGCATTTTTGCCGCCAACTGAAGCAATATCTTTTAGTGAGATTTCCTTGAACAAAAGTATATACGGATCCATACTGCGATTGTTTTCTATGATGAAAAAACAAAGCTATCCATACTGTGTATCAGCATCTATGACTGCTATCAACTTTTGGCCTGATTGCTGTCAGCAATGATTAGTCTGTGCTTTCTGCGTTTGAGGAATTTATAACCCTCGAAAATTCCGACGGCAATTATAGCTGCAAACAGGCAAAGAGCAAGCGGGCCTATGCCCAGCGGCACCAACCGGAAGAAATGCGAGAGGACAGGTACATACAGGAGGGCTAACAGCATTATCGTGGTAAGGCCAAGCATGGCCAGCAGCAAACTGTTTTTATAATGTAAAGTGGTGATTACAGAATAGTAAAATGAACGGTTTACCAGCGTCAGAAATATATTAGCAAAAATCAGGGTGCTGAAGACCATTGAACGTATCAGATCTTCACTGTACTGATGTTTGACGCCATACAAGTATATAAGCAGCGTAGCAGCAGTAATTCCCAATCCCTGGCAGATACTAATGGCAAGCTCCCGCAGGCTGAAAAAAGTTTTGCTTGCAGGTCTGGGCGGTTGCTCCATACTATTAGGTTCGCTGGGTTCGCGTTCGTAAATGATGGAACAGGTAGGGCCCATGATCAGCTCGAGAAAGATAACATGTACCGGGGTGAAGATGGCTGGATATACCCATCCCAACACCGAAGGAATAGCAACGGTTAGGATGATTGGAATATGAATGGAAATAATATACTGTATGGCTTTTTTCAGATTGGTATAAATGCGCCGCCCCATTGCTACGGCATCTATCATTCTGCCAAGGTCATCATCAGTAAGAATCAATGAGGCTGCCGACTTTGCGATCTCAGAACCCCTGGCGCCCATAGCAATACCAATGTGTGCCGCTTTCAAGGCAGGTCCGTCATTAACGCCATCCCCGGTCATGCCAACAATCTCACCCTGTTGCTCCAGGCTGGTAACTATGCGTAACTTTAGCTCAGGGTAAATACGCGAGAATATAGTATGTGATTGCACAGCCTTGTCAAAGGCTTCGCCTTGCAGTTCGGACAATTCCGGGCCACTTATTGCTAATTGGTAACCAGACAGGCCTGCTTGCCGGCTTATTGCCATGGCAGTCTCCGGATTATCGCCTGTTACCAGTTTCACCCTGATGCCTGCTCGTTTCAAACTGCTGAATACCTGATTAATGTTTTTCTTTGGTGGATCGTAGAAGGCAATAAGTCCTTCGAACCGGAATGAAAATGCCTCCTGGTTTTCTGGTAGCGTAGTTTCAGGAATTGCAGTGCCGACAGCCAGCACGCGCAGGCCCTGTTGAGCAAAACTGCTGTTAACAGTTTTGACGCGCTCTACTTCCTCTGGGCTGAGTGCCGAATGTGCCAGCAATGCCTCGGGTGCACCCTTGCAAGCAATAATTCGTTGTCCTTCATTATTTTCGAAGACGTGTGTCATCATCGGTGGTATACCTGATAAAGGATACTCATGAGCCATGTGGTATAAAGGCCGCTCATCAATGGGATGAATTTCACCATACAATTGGTGAAGGGCGCGTTCCATTGAGTCGAAGGGTACTGTTTCACTGGCCCACATTGCCGAACGTAGCAAGGATGCAACTGCAGGATCATTGAAGCTATCTCTATCATATATATGCTCGCTGCTGAAAACATAGCATTGATATACATCCATGCGGTTTTCGGTAATCGTGCCGGTCTTATCGGTACATAACACTGTTGCAGACCCAAGCGCTTCCACTGTGGCTGTCTGCTTAACGATAATACCCAATTGCATTAACCGGTAGGCTCCTAGCGCCATAAAGCTGGCAAAAGCGACCGGAATCTCCTCGGGCAATATAGACATAGCAATAGTCAGCCCCCTTAGCAGGCTTTCCGCGAGGTCTTCGGATCGCAGCCAATTGATGAGCCAGATCAAAAGAAAGATAAAAGTACCTGCCAGGGCCATGCTCCTGACGAAAGAACGTATCTGAATTTGTAATGGGGTCTTTACACTTTCGGTGGTATCGATGGATTGCCCAATTTGTCCTAACCTTGTATGTATTCCAACTGCGCTTACCTCGAATACACATTGCCCGGAAGCCACTAGTGTGCCGCTAAAGACTTGCTCTCCCTGTCCGGCAGCATCCTTAAATACACTATAAGCCTCCCCGGTTAGGATTGATTCATTCACTGAAAAATCATTAACCTGCCGTAAGAAACCATCGGCAATAATGAGCTCTCCTTCTGATGCTACAACATAATCACCCACGACTACCTCTTCAGCGGGAAGTCGTACCAGGCGGTCATCGCGAATAACAGCCGCATAAGGCTGTGTAAAGGCTTGAAGCGCTTCCAGCGCATGGCGGCTGCGTAAGTCCTGGTATAGAGAAATGGCCGCCACCAGCACAACAGCGCCTAACATAAACCATGCTTCGGCAGCAGCACCTGCGAAAAAATATACCACAGCACTTGCAACCAATAACAGGAACATTGGTTCCATAAAAATCTCCCTGGCAGATCGCCAAAACCCCAATGCCTTGCTGCGTTCCAGCCGGTTGGTTCCATATCTATTGCGGGCGCCAACTGATTCTGCCAGACTCAGGCCAGAGAATGGAAAGGGATTCTGATGGCTCATACTGTCCGACACTAACTTTTGGTACGCGGGCAGGTATTAATGCCAAATAGGGTATATAAAGGGCAGAAGCTCACGAGGCTCGTTAGCAGAAAAATACCAGCTAGCACCAGCAATATGATACCAAGTGTGCCGGTAAGGATACCTCCAAAATAAAGGAACCCAATAATAACGGCAACCACAATGCGTGTTACCCGGTCGAAGCT
>CBFGNI010000112.1:0-9027 GCA_965650105.1 uncultured bacterium
TTGATGGCCGTAAACATCCGTTTTTCGGTACAATGAACTATTTGGAATGGAGTAATCTCACTTATAAACACCTTGACCACCACCTGCGCCAGTTCAATGGCTAACCTCTATTTATTGAATAGGTACATCAAACGAAGTACATATAGATTATTGTACTGGTTTTGGCGAATGTAATTTACATAGCGGTCATCGCGGTCTCGTATAGAAAGCAGGGAATATTGAAATCTTACGTTTAAAAATAAGCCGCCAACCAGTTTCAGGTTGCAGCCCACCAGCACATTTAAGTCTGATTTCCGAAAGGGGTAAGACGATGTAGGGTCTGTTTCGGGCGACAAAGTCGGATTTGTTACCAGGTCTTCTTTAGAGGAGATAAGTTGTGAATATGAAAAGCCGGCGCCGAAATTGCTCTTCCTTTTATCGAAATAGTTGATCATTATGGGTATTTCAGCATAATTAAGGTCGATATTATACTTCTGTATCCTTATAGGCGAACCTGCCAGCGGGTCATTATATGGGGTTACTTGTTCTTTATGGGCGCGGCTGCCTTTTTGTACAAATAATATTTCCATGCTGGCCGCCAGTTTATTGGCAAGGTGGGCATATACAATACCCCCTACATTAGCCCCCACTTTATGATACCCGGCAAAATTGTCGCCATCTACCTGTGTAAAATTACCACCTGCTACAAGGCCGCCATAAAACAACCTGGGTACATCTTCGTAATAACTTTGGGCACGGCCGGCTAAAGACAAAACACACAGGGAAAAGGTAAAAGCCACAAATGCTACTAATTTTCTAACTTTAGCCATCGAAACCGGAATTGCAAATGAGCTTCAAATATACGCCAAATACACTGAAGAAACTGGAACAGCTCTTTGAAGAAGCGCGCTACATAATACGTTATGAAAAAGGAAATTTCAACTCAGGCTACTGTATTCTGGAAGAGCGAAGGGTGGTTGTGATTAATAGATTTTTAAGTATAGAAGGTCGTATCAACGCCCTAATTGAAATATTGCCTGTTATTGTGGTGAAGGAAGAAGAATTGAGCGGGGAAATGCTGAAATGGTACAAGCAGCTTAGCGAGCAATCTGCTACGGGCGGCAGCAACGATTCTTCTTTACAAACTGAAATGGACCTATAACCGTGAAGATAACTTTCCTTGGCACCGGTACATCGCAAGGGGTACCATTTATAGGGTGCGATTGCGCAGTATGTACATCGCCTGATAAACGTGACAACCGTTTACGTACGTCTGTATGGATAGAAACACCCGAAGCCAGTATTGTAATAGACAGCGGCCCCGATTTTCGTTACCAGATGCTGCGTGCCAATGTGCGCCGGCTGGATGCTATTATTTTTACCCACGGCCATAAAGACCATACTGCCGGGCTGGATGATGTGCGGGCTTACAATTTCCACACAGGAAAGGCAATAGATATATATGCCAATACCGATACGCAGGAAGTATTAAAGCGTGAGTTTCAGTACATCTTCTCCAATCATAACTACCCGGGTATTCCGCAGGTTAATATGCATACCATAAATGGTGATGATACTTTTGAAATAAATGGCATACAAATAACGCCTATAAGAGTATTGCACTACAAGCTGGAGGTACTGGGCTTCAGGATTGGTGGTTTTACCTATATAACCGATGCAAATTATATTGCCCCTAATGAAGTGGATAAATTTCGCGGATGTGACGCACTGGTATTGAATGCCCTCCGCCACCAGGAGCATATTTCGCACTACACATTGCAGCAAGCTATTAAAGTAGCGCAGGAAGCGGAGGTGAAAGATGCATATTTTACCCATATAAGCCATCAGTTAGGCTTACATGCCGAAGTAGAAAGCCATTTACCGCCCAATATGCACTTGGCATACGATGGGTTAGAGATTTATTTATGATTTTTTTAGTATTTCACCATTAACTTTAATACCTCAAAAACAGTCTAACTAAGACATAATATCAAGACAAAAGAATGAAAAAATTACTTTCAACCGTTTTATTGGCCTGTGGTGTGTACATGGCTTCAGCACAAGTGCCTGCTAATGAAACGGTACAAATTGGACAAAAAGCACCTGAACTGGAATTTGCCAACCCCGCAGGTGAAACCCTTAAACTATCGGAAATAAACAAGGGTAGAGTAGTATTAATCGATTTCTGGGCATCATGGTGCCGCCCATGCCGTATGGCTAACCCAAAGCTGGTGAAGCTATACGATGAGTACAAAGACAAAAAAATAAAAGGCGCTAAGAAGGGCTTTACCATTCTGAGTGTGTCACTTGATCAAAATAAAGATGCGTGGGTTGCAGCGATAGATAAAGATAAACTGGCATGGCCTTACCACATGAGCGATCTTGGCTCGTGGAACTCGAAAGCTGCGGAACTATATGGTGTACAGTATATACCACAAGCTTTTCTGGTTGGTGCAGACGGGAAAATAATAGGTAAATACCAGTTTGCAGAGCAGGCAGAGGCCGATCTTCAAAAGATGATGAAGAACTAGATATTTATAGTTTTATTTTTGATAAATAAAGGTAAAGTGCTACCTTTGCTGCCTCTAATTAAACGCATGGCCAAATCCATGCACAAAAAAACGCAAAAAATGAGAAAAGATATTCATCCTAAAGGTTACCGTTTAGTTGTGTTCAAGGATATGACCAACGATTTTACCTTCCTGACGCGCTCAACAGCTAATACGTCAGAAACTATTACATGGGAAGACGGTAACGAATACCCATTGGTAAAAGTCGAAATCTCAAATACTTCGCACCCGTTCTATACCGGTAAAGCAATGTTCGTAGATACTGCAGGCCGTATCGAGAAATTCAACAACCGTTACAAAAAGAACAAATAATAACTTATTCATAGTACTTGCTTTAAGCATTAAAAATCCCGACTTTTGTCGGGATTTTTTGTTTTATATACATCGCCCGATCCCCGTTGCCGGGTTACGAAGAGGGGCGACATATCAACTAAATGCATTACACACTTTTCGATACTGAAGTACGCTACCGTTTACTGCCATTTACACATACACGTGCGGTTGCCGATGTACGATGCGGGATAATGACTATGCGCGAGCGCTGGGAGCATTATCTGGGTGCAAGTACCGGTACGCAGACAGAAGATTATCTTCAAGCCATTTACAGCGAAAAAGACATTAATGCTGGCGATGCTGTATACATCAACGCGGCTGTTTTTGCTACAAAAGAACTTATAGAGGCAATAGCGCAGCTAGAGAAAGGCGAAAAGCTGGTGAGAAATGAATTGCTGATAGCATTTAAATCTGATAGCAATGTGCCATTCAAAGAAATTACCAGCAAATCAGCGCAATGCAAAGCAAATAACTGGGATGAAGATCTGCTTGCGTTGGAAAATGTATGGGATATATTCTCGCTGAACGATGCTGCGCTAAAAGCCGATTATATATTGCTTACCCAAGACCGTACAAGCATAGCTATACCGGCGGGCGTTACAGTAGTGGGTAAAAACCTGTTTATAGAGCAGGGAGCCAAGATTGGTGCAGGTACAATAATAAACACAGAAGCCGGCCCCGTGTACATTGGTAAAGAAGCAGAGATACTGGAAGGTACGCTTATACGTGGGCCACTGGCCATGTGCGAGCATTCGGTATTGAAAATGGGCGCAAAAGTATATGGTGCAACAACGCTGGGCCCCGGCTGTAAAGTAGGTGGTGAAATAAACAATGTTGTATTTTTCGCTAATAGCAATAAAGCGCACGATGGCTACCTGGGAAATGCTGTAATAGGCGAGTGGTGCAACCTGGGGGCCGATACGAATTGCTCGAACCTGAAGAACAACTATGAAGAAGTGAAGATATGGAGCGAGCATGCCAATAAATCAGTAAAAACAGGACTCACCTTTTGCGGCTTGTTGATGGGCGATCATTCTAAATGTGCTATCAATACCATGTTCAATACGGGCACTGTAGTAGGTGTTTCGTGCAATATATATGGCAGCGATTTCCCCGAAAAATATGTGCCTTCATTTTGCTGGGGGGGTAGTGGTGGTATGGTTACCTACAAGTTTGAAAGGGCTATGGAAACTGCCAACCGTATGATGGCCAGGAGAGGCAAAAAACTATCGGACGCGGAAACAGAAATGTACCGCCATGTTTTTGAAAAATCACAACATCACCGCGAACTATTCGCAAATGCATAAACAAATAAAAAAATAAATCTTTTATATACATGCGTAAAAAAATTGTAGCTGCTAACTGGAAAATGAACCTTACCCTGCAGGAAGGCAGATCTTTAGTTGATGGAGTATTAGCGGGCTTGTCGCCGCTTAGCGAAGAAAAACAAGTGGTAATAGGTGCGCCTTTTCTGCACCTGACACAAACGGTGACCCAATTGGAAGGCAAACAATATATACACGCAGGTGCGCAAAACTGCTATAAAGAAGCCTCAGGTGCATATACAGGCGAAATATCGGCAGCTATGCTGAAGAGTGCAGGTGTAGCTTATGTAATACTTGGCCACTCAGAACGCCGCGAATATTTCAATGAAGACAATGCAATGTTGGCCAGGAAAACCGACCTGGCATTGGAAAATGGTTTGCAGGTTATTTTCTGCTGTGGCGAGCCACTTGAAGTACGCGATGCAGATACACAAAATGCCCATGTGGAAAAGCAGATACAAGAAGGTTTATTTCATTTAACTGAAGAACAATTTAAAAATATAGTGATAGCATACGAGCCTATTTGGGCTATAGGCACTGGCCGTACTGCAAGCACGCAACAGGCGCAAGATATGCATGCACATATACGTAGTGTAGTAGCTGCTAAGTATGGTAAACAAATTGCAGATGATACCAGTATTTTATATGGTGGCAGTTGCAAACCAAGTAATGCTGCAGAATTATTTGCCTGTGCTGATGTGGACGGAGGACTTATTGGTGGCGCATCTTTAAAGGCCGACGAGTTTTTGGGAATTATAAAAGCGATGTAATTTTTACTTTTTTTTCTAATTTTTTTGGAGAACAAAAAAGGACGCTTATCTTTGCAATCCCAAACGGGAAAGGCCGCGTTGGTCAAGGGGTTAAGACGCCTCCCTTTCACGGAGGAATCACGGGTTCGAATCCCGTACGTGGTACAAAGGCAACTTCAAAAGAGTTGCCTTTTTTTATTGGTGCTTGTTATCTTTACAAAAGTATAGGCGGCCTCGTAGTACAATGGATAGTATAAGAGTTTCCGAAGCTCCAGATTCAAGTTCGATTCTTGACGAGGCCACATTTATCATTATGAAATGCGCTGTTTAGGCGCATTTTTTTATTAGCGTATTTCGTTTAGGAGAACTTAATAAATGTGCTGCTATGATTGTGGTACTCGTCTTTTGTTAGTTCTGTTACATTAAGTATAGTTATTGCCAGAGATACAATGCCGGTACGCCCTCGTCGGTATTGTTGTTTGATCTTATCAATTATTTCATGCGTTTCGCAAAATTCATGTTGTGTAATATGGCCAACAGTGCCAATCTCGGAAACTGTGTCGTTAACAAGCACCCGAAACAGAATAACAAAATAGTGCATAACGCAGGTATGGTCAACAAATGTAATTGCTGTATTCGTCAGTTACTAGCAGTACCGTTAAAAAACGGTGGTAGCATATATTAATTCTCCTGGTCGCGTTTCAGCATTTTGCTAACGCTTATAAACATAATCACAAGGCCCATAATAGCCACAATTCCGCTAATAATCGTACAGGCTATCACAACGGCTTTGGAAACATTAAAAGATGAGATCAACAAGCTAAACAATATGCAGGCAAGTATTGTACTTAGGCTGATGATGAAATTGCGGAGATTTTTCATTTAGTTGAGGTTAAGAGATTGGATAAGAAAGTAAAAAAACTACTCCCGTTTGTCATCAGATTTTGTTGGCAATTTTTTAGTTTCGGGTTTATTATCGGTTTTAGTGCCTGTTTTTTTCTCCCTCACTTCTTTATTTGTCAGAAGTGGTTTAGCACCCTTCTTTAGTTTAGGATCATTTAAGTGTTTCATAGCGGTGAAGTACTATAGCGTGAAAATTATGCTTCAACAGTTAGGTTAGTTAACCTTATCCTTTTTCTTTTTAGATGATTTTGCTTTCGGGTTGAAGGCAAGCGCTAAGTCTATCCAATAGTCGAAATCTTTCTTGCTTTTCATTCCGGTTTCATCAATCAAAACGTAGCCTTTCATAGGTTTTCCTGTAAAGTCCATTTGCCGGCAGCCGCGTTTTTCTAATGCTTCGCCGTATACCTCGGGATCGATACGTAACATAAGATCGTCTTTAATAACGCCTACACACATTTTATCATTATACATAAAGCATAAGCCGCCCATCATTTTCTTTTCTTCAATATTGGGTAGTTCAGCCATGCGCTCACGAATTCTGTCCGCTAGTTTTTCATCATAAGCCATAAGTATAAAATATTGTGTAAGTAAATTTACAATGTATTCCCATATAAGAAACCGCTGAAGTAAGCGTCATGGCATAATTGTATAGCATATTGATTGCCGGCATTTCGGCATAAATAAATTTTAAAGAATGAAAACACTAAATGGAAAGGTTGCAATTGTAACCGGTGGTGGTTCAGGTATTGGTAGGGCTATATCAGAGCTATATGCTTCTGAAGGTGCAAAAATTGTTGTTGCTGATATGGATGAGGAAGGGGGAAATGAAACTATAGCAGCAATTAAAAAAGAAGGTGGGGAAGCCATATTTATTCAAGGCGATACATCGAAGCCGGATGACAATAAGAAAATTGTAGATGCGGCAGTAGAAAAATTTGGCGCGTTGCATATAGCGGTTAATAACGCAGGCATTGGCGGGCCCCTGGCTTTAACCGGCGAATACCCTATAGATGGCTGGGATAAAGTGATTGCTATTAATTTATCGGGTGTGTTTTATGGAATGCGTTATCAAATACCTGCAATGGAAAAAGCGGGCAACGGTAGTATTATCAATATGGCCTCGATACTTGGTAAGGTGGGCGCTAAAAATTCACCTGCTTATTCAGCTGCAAAGCATGGTATTATAGGGCTAACTGAAACAGCTGCGCTGGAATACGCTAATAAGAATATACGCATCAACTCAATAGGCCCCGGTTATATTATAACCCCGCTGCTTACTAAGAACCTTAATGAAGAAGCTATGAAAGGTTTAGTAGGTCTGCACCCGATGGGGCGCCTGGGCAAGCCTGAAGAAGTTGCTGAATTGGCGCTTTGGCTGGCATCAGATAAAGCATCTTTCGTTACAGGTAGTTACTACAATATAGATGGCGGCTACCTGGCGCAATAAGATTGACTTATTAAAACAAAGGCACCTAATGGTGCCTTTGTTTATTTATTCAGGAAATCTTCTATTATGGGTACAACATGTTCATACTGCTTATTCCCATTCTTCATGGTTGTTATTTCTCCCAGGTAGTCGCCATGTCCGCCGGGTAAAATTATAAGCGATGAATGGGGGAGAGTGCGATACATTTCTACTGCGTGCTCAGGCGTAGCCACATCTTTATCGCCAATAACTATAAGCGATGGCGCCTTGATTGCTTTTACATCTTCTGCTGGCATGTCCTTAAATGTTTGCATACGCTGCGCGCATTTGTTAAACATAGTATCCAGTAGTTCAGGGTTGGGTGCCACTCTTTTAAATTCATCTTTATACTCCTGCGGCATATCGCTGAACTTAGGTGTTTTCATAGCTTCCCAGAATTGATCGGGTACACCGTTATGTTTATACATGCACGATGCTACAATTATCTTATTAACCAATTCGGGATGGCGGGCTGCAAGGTACATAGTTGTAGTGCCACCATTACTAAACCCCATTACGTCAGCTTTGGTAATGTTCAATTGCTGTAGCAATGTCGCTACATCTTCAGCGTCTTGTTCAAATGTTATGGGTGCATTTCTATCAGACGTATGGCCATGCACCTGCAATTCTACCGCTATTACTTTATGGTTTTTAGCAAACATGGGCAGTACTCTGCCATAGGTTGTCTGTATTGTTGAGCCGCCGCCATGTATCAATACAAGTGGTTTGCCGGCCCCATGTATTTCGTAATACATTTTAATACCGTTTACATCGGCATATTTACCTTCAGTTTGTGCTTGCGTCATGGTTGCGCTTAAAAGTGTCATGATAATGATGATTATGTTTTTCATAAAATTATTTCAATATCTATTGTAAGTGCTGTTTTATATTTTTTAGCTGGCGGATATGTCGTTGTGTATGGCAAAGCATCATATAAAGCCATTCCAACCTTGTAAATTTCCCTCCGCTACCCTGTAGCTCAAAATCTTCGCAGGTCATAGTAAGGTCCAGTGTTGCAATGGCATTTTCAGTATCGTGCAGGGTTTGTCGCAGAGATTTTAGCAGGGCTATTTTATCATATTCTGTTACTTCCGGTACAATAAAGTCCGGAGATTGAAATTTAGTAGAAAAATCGAGAAATATTTTTGCTATTTGCCCGAAGTTTACGTCCGGCTCGCGCTTTGTAGATGTTGTATGTCCAAGTATTACTTGTATCACATCGTACGATTTGATAAGATGCCTGGTCAGTTGCCCGGCTGTCCAGCTTCCTTCAAAAGGCACCGTGTTTATTTTATCTTCCGGGGTCGACGAAACTTCATCTATAAGTTCATCCAGGGTTTTCATTAGTTCTTTACCGGTATTCATAATAATGCTTTTTTACAAATTTCATACTATGGTTATACAGGCGGATGGTGTAAAAATGACTATTGAAGGGTGCTTTTGTGCCTGTTTTTAACCTAATTTTATCGTGTCCAATTATAATATTGAATGCAGGTATCGCTTGTAATATTTGAAGATGCAGTACTATCGGCTGTTTCAGGTGCTATAGATCTTATTAGTGGCGCCAACAGGTATTTGCAGGAAAAGGGCAGGGAGCCTGCTTTTGAGCTGCAACTGGTAAGTGAAAGTGCTAAAAGCATACATCTGAACGTGCCAGCACAATTCTTTTGTTTTAAAACAATAGATGAAGTGGCTGAAACAGA
>CBFGNI010000113.1:0-9012 GCA_965650105.1 uncultured bacterium
CCCAAACTAGAGCTATATATCTGCGGTGTACGGTGTGCTTTTTAAACTGCGCCGCAAGGTCGGTCATTGCTTTTTCAGTTTTAGCAATGATGATAAGGCCGCTGGTGTCTTTGTCTATACGGTGTACAAGGCCTACGCGTGGCAAGCCGGTAGTATCTACATCATGGTTTTGTAAATAATAAGCCAGGCCGTTTACAAGGGTGCCTGAATAGTTGCCACAACCGGGGTGTACTACCATTCCGGGTTTTTTATTGATGATCATTACATCATCGTCTTCATAAACTATATCAAGTGGTAAGTCTTCAGGTATTATTTCAGAATGTTCGGGATTACGGGTTTCGTAAACAATTATTTCATCACCTGCTTTTACTTTATAATTTGGTTTTACTGTGGCATTGTTTACTATAATATGCCCATCTTCCAGCGCCTGTTGTACTTTGTTACGTGTAGCGCCTTCCAGACGGTTCATTATGAACTTGTCTATACGTAAAGGAACCTGCCTTTTATCTGTCACTATCTTTAGGCGTTCAACCGGAAGGTTACTTTCCGCACCTTCTTCCTGCTCGGGATCCTCATCATCTTCCCAATTGTCTTCAATTTCTATTTCTTCCAGCATAGTGCAAAGTTAGTTTTTTGCCCATTCTTTCATTCGCCCCGCATCTAGTTGTAAGTAATTGCTTTGTTTTTCAACAATGCTATTGTTTATCCAGTATATGGCAGGCACATAATCGCCAGCCATTTCTTTGAATTTATCATTGTCACTGTAAAAAAGATAAGGAACATTGTTAGCGTGCGTTTCATCAAAAAATGGTTTTAATTGGTCTTTATGTCCATTCAGAACCATATAAATAGGCAAATCATTATGTTTATTTTTAATGATATGCAGCAAATAAGCAGCTTTTTTACAATGCGGGCAAGTTAAACTCATGAATGCTACTATGTGTTTTCCCTGTTTTAGGTCTTCATGAGGTTGCTTTTCTCCTTCATATAGCGCACTTAGATCTATGGCGCGGTGCATGCTTTTGGGTTCGTTATCCAACTCAAGGGGTGAAAGGATGAACGGAGTTACTAAAGCAACCATACCAAGACAAGCAGCAAGCCATTCTTGTCCTTTATATGGTTTAATAGGGTATATATATATAAGGAGTATTGTTACTGCAATCATTGCAAGGTTCTTCCATATTGCTGCCAGTGGCTTCATGTATATCCAATCGCCAAAACAGCCGCAATTACCATTATTGCCTTGTTGTGCAATCAATAGGATCAGGTATCCAGTTAGCAATACAAGTAAACCAATAGTAATAGGGTAAGTAACTGATTTTAGATATATATGGCAGAGGAGGAATAGGCCTATTGTGAATTCAATGCCAATAAATAAGTGTGCTATAATTGAGGCGGAGACCATACCCGGCGCACCTAAATCTAAAAAGGTCCACTCAAATGGTTCAAGTGCTGCTACTTTGCTGTATGCACTAAATAAAAAAACTGCTGCAAGCACCAGCAGCAGTAACAAACCTGTTATGCGTTTTATATAAAATATGCCCTTCCTGTTTTGCCCGTTTGCCATGTCTGAAAGCAATTATGTTACAGGCTCAAAAATAGGGCACTATTTTAGTATAAATGGCAATCTTCAATCGTTTTTATACCATTATTTTCAGAAGTGGAAGAGTTACCCTTACAAACGCTCTCAGCTTTCTTTTTAGTATCCTTCACAGAATATTCTCTTGTGATAGTGTCAGGTAAACCGGGTTGACCGCTGTATGTAATTTCACATTCGCAAGTATAGCTGCGAATGCAGGAACTCATACATACTATTGTAAAAAATGCAGCGGCTACTACCAAACCGGGGCGTAATTTCATTGCGTATAGTTTGAACGGGTTGAAGATAAAAGATAAATTTCAAATCCGCAAACATCTGGTATTTAAAATACAAGAAAGCCTTAACGCATCAACACCCTGTTTTAATTAACTTTATTGCTGTAAAGTAATAAAGATGATCGAACACCAACCTCTTATCGAAAACCTGGAGTTAATAGCAAACCAGGTCGTGGAAGGGTTTATTATAGGCCTGCACAGGAGCCCCTTTCATGGGTTTTCGGTTGAATTTGCTGAACACAGGCTGTATAACCAGGGAGATCCTTTAAGGCATATTGACTGGCGGGTGTATGCCCGTACCGATAAACTATTTGTTAAACGCTTTGAAGAAGAAACAAATTTAAGATGCTGTATAGTTGTAGATACGTCTTCGTCAATGCACTTCCCTAAAGAAGACGGTAAATACACTAAACTTCAATATAGCTGTATTGCGGCTGCCAGTATATTACAACTCTTAAAAAGACAACTGGATGCTGCAGCGCTGGCAGCTTTTAGCCAGCAAATAGATTATTTTTCCTCTTGCCGCTCATCTCACAGCCATTACAGGTTATTAATACATGAGCTTGAAAATATATTAAGGCTTGACACTAACGGTGTGCAAACTAATGCAGCTGCTGCCTTGCACCAGGTGGCTGAGCAAATGCACAAACGTTCTTTAATAGTGGTGTTTAGCGATATGATGGATGATGTTGAAAATATTGAAGCGCTTTTTGCAGCGCTGCAACACTTGAGGTACAATAAACATGAGGTGATATTATTCCATATGGCAGAGGGTAGCAAAGAGGTTGCTTTTAATTTTGAAAACAGGCCATATGAATTTGTGGATATGGAAAGTGGGGAACGTATAAAACTACAACCTGCACAGGTAAAAGAGCAATATGTAAAACAGATGTCCGGTTTTCAGAAAACGATAGAGGAACGTTGCCATCAATACAAGATAGAACGTGTTTCTGTTGGCCTGTCAATGCCAGTAGAGCAACTGCTTTACTCATTTTTATTAAAGAGAAATAAATTGCTGTAAATCATAAAAAAATAGCTAACTTTGCACCCCATTGAAGTTTTTTGACAAGTAGATCGGGATATGTTAGGGGTAATTCATGATATTAATTTGTGATTTATTTCTCGTTGATAAGCTTAATATTTAGAGTTTTTTAAACGGAGGACGAAGCATGAAACATAACCGGGAATTTGAAATTGCATGGCAGGGTTTAAAGCCTGGTGTACATAAATTTCAATATGACCTCAACGACCGGTTTTTAGAAGGGCGTGAAGGCGAACGGGATTTTAAAGATCTTGACGCACTGGTAACGTTAACTTTTGATAAAAAAAGTAACTTTTTCCTGTGTCATTTCGATATAGATGGAAGTGTAACCGTACCTTGCGACCGTTGTGGAGATGATTTTAAAATGAGGTTATGGGATGAATTTGACCTTGTAATAAAATTAACCGGCGGAGATGAGGGGGATGAGATAGATGAAGATGCAGATGTGGTTTTTATACCACGTAGTGAAACAGTGATAGACATAAGCAACTGGCTATACGAATTTGTTTTATTAAGTATTCCATTGCAGCGTGTACACCCCGATAAGCCTGATGGCACATCGGGCTGCAACCAGGAGGCCTTGAAACTACTTGATCAGTTATCAGAGCCTGAGGATAAACCGAAAAATGACATCTGGAAAGGCCTTGAGGCTTTGAAAGATAATAAAGAAGAAAATAAACGTAAATCGAATTAAAATTTAAATAAAATGCCTAATCCAAAACGACGTCACTCACAACAGCGAAGCGCTAAACGCCGTACTCACTATAAAGCAGTAGCTGAAACTTGGAGCGTTGATAAAGTAACTGGTGAAAGCCATCTGCGTCACCGTGCTCATTGGGTAGAAGGTAAATTGTACTATCGCGGTAACGTGGTAATCGACAAAGCACCTGCTACTGAAGGAGAAACAAACGCATAAGCTAACACTCATATCCAATGAAGATAGGGTTTGACATCATGGGTGGCGATTATGCCCCCCTTGAAGCCATAAAAGGTGTTCAAATGTTTTTTGAACAGAATTCTGATCCTGCAGTGCATTTGCTGCTGTTGGGTAATGCAGAAGCCTGTACTCCACACCTTTCTTTATTAGAATCATATACCGGGCGCTACACGTTTGTGGAGGCGCCTGAAGTTATTGGAATGCACGAGCATCCAACCAAAGCATTAAAAGAAAAGCCAAATTCAAGTATTGCTACAGGCTTTGGCCTGTTGCAGATGAAAAAGGCTGATGCCTTTATCAGTGCGGGTAACACAGGTGCAATGATGGTAGGTGCCATGTACTCTGTTAAGAGTATTGAAGGTGTTATACGCCCTACAATTGCTACGCCAGTACCTCGTCCTGATGGCAGTTTCAACCTGATGCTGGATGTAGGTATCAATGCTGATTGCAAACCTGAAAATTTGGTGCAATTTGCTCAATTGGGTTCATTGTATGTTGAACACGTTTATGGTATCAATAATCCTAAAGTAGGGTTATTAAACATTGGTGAAGAAGAAGGTAAAGGCAATCTGCTTGCACAAGCTACTTACCCTATGCTGAAAGAGCAGCAAAGCATAAACTTTGTAGGTAATATAGAAGGACGCGATATATTCCTCGAAAAAGCTAACGTAATAGTTTGCGAAGGTTTTGTAGGTAATATTGTTTTAAAAGCTGCTGAATCGGTACACACATTGCTTTCTGCTCGTGGTGTATCTGATAGCTTCCTTGATAATTTTAACTATGAGATATACGGTGGTACGCCAATTTTAGGTATCAATAGCCCCGTTATCATTGGCCATGGCATTTCTCATGCGCTTGCATTTAAGAACATGATAGATGTTGCCCGCCGTATAGTAGAAGCTAACTTGGTAGATGCTATTAAAAGGCATTTTGCTCCCGCAGTAGCTTAATCAATTTCCTGAATAAATTTTGTTGTTAACTTCACCTGTTCCTATGGAGCAGGTGAAGAATATATATTGTATAAGTGGTTTGGGTGCCGACAGCTCTATCTTTAAAAACGTAGAGGTAAAAGGTTATACACTACACCATGTACAATGGGTTCATCTCGATAAAGATGATACAGTTGCAGATTATGCAAGAAAACTAAGTGAACAAATACCTGATAATAGCAATCTCATAGGCCTGTCTTTTGGTGGAATGCTTGCAGTTGAAATAGCTAAGATAAAGCCACTAAACAAAGTAGTCCTCATCTCATCTGCAAAAACAAGAAATGAGATACCTGACTTTAATAACATTCTTACCTGGTTTATTACTCACCGTCTTATTCCTCATTTCCTGTTTACAAGCGCTAACAAATATGTGTTTGAATATTTTGGTGCTGAAACAGAAGATGAAAAAGAGCTCATACGGCAGATATTTAAGAATTCTGATGGCCGGTTTATGAGTAACGCTATGCGTATGGTTACTTTGTGGAAAAATGAAACAGTTCCCACTAACATAATCCACATTCATGGCACTGCAGATCGCATCATACCACCAGGTTTTATTAGACCTGATTATTGGTTGCAGGAAGGCACTCATATCATGATATATAATAGGGCTGAAGAGATTAACATAATCCTCAACAGTATTATTGTGTCTTAAAAAATTATAATTTTATGCTACTATGTTAGTCACCAGGAATATAGATACACCATTAGGGGTAATGCGCGCAGCAGCTACCGATCAGGGTGTTTGCCTGTTCGATTTCGAATACAGGCGCATGATAGATAGCATAGTAAAACGTATAGAAACAGGCTTACAGGAAACACTTCAACCAGGTAATAATGAGTTTATCGACCAAGTAGAAGACGAGATCAATGAATACTTACAAGGCAGCCGTACCGTGTTTGAGGTGCCATTGCATTTGGTGGGTTCCAGTTTTCAGAAGAGTGTCTGGAATGGGTTATTAACTATTCCTTATGGCGAAACGCGCTCTTATAAGCAGCAATCAATATTTCTTGGAGACGAAAAAGCTATACGAGCGGTAGCAGGTGCTAACGGTGAGAATGGTATTGCTATTATTGTACCTTGCCATCGTGTTATAGGTACCAATGGAAGTCTTACAGGTTATGGCGGCGGTTTACCACGAAAAAAATGGTTGCTTGAGCATGAAGCCAAACATAGCGGCAAACATATACAAGCAACCCTGTTTTAAAGAGATTATTATTATTCCGGGGTATTCTTATTTCTGTTTTCTTTTACCGCATCTAATACTCCTTCAAGACTAAAGTAAAACCCTGCAGTGAATCGTGCGCCATTATACTTCCATGGGAAGCTGCTTACTGGATTAGCGAATACCGACTGAAACTGGGCTTTAGCAAATTTGTAACCGACCCTTACCGTCAGCGATGGCTCAAAGAAAGTATAGGTTCCTTCGTCTATGCGCCTGCCATTGTAAGCGTTTATAAGGTTCCTGTCCGCCAGGTAGCTATTGCCACGACCATTATCATCCAGGTTGTTGTAATTTATATTGCTGATACGCATATTAAATGCAGCATCAAACCATGGCGATGTTACACCAATACCCGGTTGAAGAAATAGCTTTGTAACATCCATATTTACATCGCTGGTTATTGTGCCACTACCACCGCCGCCGTACATTTCCACTACCATCTTAAATTTTCTATCTCCAACAGGGTAGTAGCCGCCGATACCTGCTTCCAGCAGGTGTGCTTTCGCAGGCACATTACCACCTGCAAAATCAAAATTATCGGGTGTAAAAGAATAAGTACTATAGTTGCCTATTATACCTAAGTGTTTTATTGGTGAATAAGATGCCTGTAGATCGAAAAAGCTGGTCTTGCCGGCACCATCCCCATCCCCAATACTTCCCGCAGCGTTCAAATGTGCCTGGCCGCCATCGGTAAAAAGTGGTGTATTTACAGCGTTGGGTTTATAATAATAACGGTTACAGCTACAAGCAAATAATGAAATACAGCAGATGACTAATAACGCAGTTTTTTGATATGTCATAATAAAGTAAAAATGAGCTGTTAAAAATAACATTTTGTAGGGTATTGCACTTTGGCTACCTCAGCTTTTTTTAGTTAATTTTGTATTCACTACAGGTTGGGTTATCGCTTTGCTTACAGCAAAGAGGAAAGTCCGGACAGTATAGAGCAACGCACCACCTAACGGGTGGGGTTCCGCTAACCACGGAATACAGAAAGTGCCACAGAAAATGACCGCCTCACAAGAGGTAAGGGTGAAAATGTAGGGTAAGAGCCTACACTATATATTGGTAACAATATAAAGGGGTAAACCTTGCGTGCTGAAATGTCAAATAGGCGTGCGTTTGAGGGCGGCTCGCCCGATGTACGTGGGTTGGCAGAAAGAGTTGTTGCGCGAGCAGCATCCAAGATAAATGATGACCGGTCTTTACGTAAGTAAAGATTTACAGAATCCGGCTTATAGATTTGTAGTTGTTTTGGTTAAATGATAGCACCGGTTTTGTCCCGGTGCTTTTTTCTTTTATAGCCATTCTTTACTATGCTACAGACTATATAGATACTATCTTTGCAGACTTATAATTTTTTCGATTTAGCAAGCACATGGAACTGACTAAGAATTTTCAGCATAACGAGGCCGAACAGAAATGGTATCAGCATTGGGATAATTCAGGATATTTTAAATCGAAGCCTGATGACAGGCCATCATATACTATAGTGATTCCGCCACCAAATATTACCGGCGTGCTACACATGGGGCATGCATTGAATGATACTGTTCAGGATATACTGATACGCCGTGCAAAAATGCAAGGCTTCAATACCTGTTGGGTACCAGGTACCGATCATGCTTCTATTGCAACCGAAGCTAAGGTCGTAGGTATGCTACGCGAAAAAGGTATCGATAAGAACAGCATCTCGCGCGATGAGTTTTTGAAATATGCTTATGAGTGGAAAGACAAGTATGGTGGTATCATCCTGCAACAGTTAAAAAAGCTTGGTTGTTCACTCGATTGGGACCGTACTGCCTTTACAATGGATGATGACTACTATGCTGCTGTTATTCGTGTATTCGTAGAACTATATAATAAAGGCAATATTTACCGTGGTGTAAAAATGATCAACTGGGATCCTAAGGCAAAGACCGCACTTAGCGATGAAGAGATCATACATAAACAAACCAATTCCAAGCTTACATACGTTCGTTATAAAATTGATAGCGATAAAGAAGAGTATATAACTATAGCAACCGTAAGGCCAGAAACTATTTTAGGCGATACTGCTGTATGTGTACACCCTGATGATGAGCGCTACACGCACCTGAAGGGTAAGTATTGTTTTGTTCCGCTTATCAACAGGCGTGTACCTATCATCTTCGATGAATACATCGATAAAGAATTTGGTACCGGTGCACTAAAGGTTACCCCTGCACATGATATAAATGACTATAACTTGGGTATCAAACACAACCTGCCGGTAGTCGATACCTTGAATGAAGATGGTACGATGAGCGAAGCAGCAGGTATGTATATTGGTGAAGATCGTTTTGCAGTTCGTAAGAAAATAGTAGAAGACCTAAAGGAGACCGGCAACTTTGTAAAACAGGAAGATTACAGCAACCAGGTTGGTTTTTCTGAACGTACCGATGCTGTTATAGAACCACGCCTTTCAATGCAATGGTGGTGCAAGATGGATGAGATGGCTAAGCCTGCATTAGAAAATGTATTGAACGATAATATTGAATTTCACCCTGCTAAGTTTAAGAACTTATACAAGCATTGGATGGAGAACATCAAAGATTGGTGCATTAGTCGCCAGCTTTGGTGGGGTCAGCGCATACCTGCATGGTATGATACTGATGGTAAAATATATGTAGCAAAAACTGCTGAAGAGGCGCATGAACAATACCGCAATGCTAATCCTGAATTAGCTGCGAAGAATCCTGAACTGAGGCAAGAGGAAGATGTACTGGATACATGGTTCAGTAGTTGGTTGTGGCCCATGCAGGTATTTGGCTGGAATGACGATCCTAACAATGAGGAGCTGAAATATTACTACCCAACCCAGACATTGGTAACTGGTCCTGATATCATATTCTTTTGGGTAGCGCGTATGGCTATGGCTGGCTACGAATTCATGAACCAAAAGCCATTCGATAAAGTATATTT
>CBFGNI010000114.1:0-9005 GCA_965650105.1 uncultured bacterium
ACAAAGTACGGAGCAGTACGATTTTATATTTGCAGGGCCACCTTATGCTTTAGCTAATATTGACGATATACCTATGCTTGTATTTGATAAGAATATGCTGACGCCCGGTGGTATATTTGTGCTGGAACATACACCGCGTAATGACTATCAACAACACCCTAATTTTTTGCGCATGAAGAATTACGGAACAACTGTTTTTAGTTTTTTCGCATTACAACCTGCTTAAACTATGCAAAGAATCAGTTTATTCCCCGGCACATTCGACCCTATAACAAAAGGGCATGTAGATGTTATAAGACGGTCAGTATCGCTATTCGATAAATTAGTAATAGGTGTAGGCATCAACTCTTCGAAGCAGCCTATGTTTAGTGTAGAGCAGCGTTGTGACTGGATGCGCGAAATATTCAAGGATGATAAACGAATAGAGGTATCGGGGTACGAAGGCCTGACTATTGACTATTGTAAACAAATAGGCGCCAACTACATACTTCGTGGCATACGCTATATAGCCGACTTTGAATATGAAAAGGCGATAGCAGATATGAACCGCATGCTGGCACCTGAAATTGAAACTATATTCCTCACCTGCTCACCTGAATATTCTACCATATCATCGACCCTGGTACGCGATGTGATACGTAATAAAGGCAACGTAAGCCTGTTTGTACCCAAAGAAGTTAAGATTTAACATTAGAAAGTTGAGGCATCTTCCTTCTACCTCCTTCGCTGCATAACTTTTGAGCGGTTATAACGTTGCGTTTCTTTCTGTAAGCGTTTTACTACAAGAAACACTACCAACCCATCATCCAGCCAGCCAAAGAATGGTATAAAATCCGTTACAAGATCGAACGGAAATAAGACATACACAATACCCAATATAAAAACCATATTAGTAAGCACCGACATTTTGTATTTACCGGTAAACGCCTCTCTCAGCATTTGCCACAAAGTTCTCCGGTTATGGAAAAGATCTACCAGGTGTTTTGTATTACGTGCCCCACGTGCTGAAGTAAATTTCTGCATCATCATATCCCCCTTATTTCTACAAAAGTAGCAGTAGTCTTGTTGAGGCGGTGTTAATGATACTATTGAGAAAAGTTAAAAAAAGCGCCGGGATAACCGGCGCTTTACTATTTTATTTTATTACAATCGCTAAGCTTTTTTTTCCTGATACTTTTCTTCAGGCTTTTAATAAGTGAAGATTGCTCCCCCTTCCGTTCACCGCAGTCATAAAGTTCCAGCAGCGGATCTTTATCTACAATTTTAGCGAACATTTCATCGCGCGATAGTGTTTTTCCCATTTTAGCATACTCTTCATAAGTAATACCCAGGAAAGCTACGTTTTTACCAATACCCTGATTATCGAGCAGGTAGCCTTTCTTCAGCTTTGAGGGTTTCATGTAACCTTCGGCCAGCTTCACATCGGTAGTACCCGGATAAGATATAATACGCGACTTATCTTCAGATAAAGCCACCGGTATCAGATCGCGATAATTGGCTTTTGTTTTATAGACTACCAGCCTTGGGTAGGTCATAGTTACCACTTGTGCATTCGCATTGTTTGCAAGATAACCTCCCAATAATAGCAACAGCGCTTTCTTCATGTTTTTTTAATGGGCGATAGTAACTTTACGTACTATAGTTTGATTGCCTGATTTTATGTGTACAAAATACAAACCATTAGCAACATCATCTGTTGCAATAGCAGTTAATGTACCGTTTGCAGGAATATTCTTTACAATACGGCCCTGAATATCTATCAAAGCAATTGTTGCATTCACGTCGCTAAGGCTGATATTTATTTTATTATTTGCCGGGTTAGGATAAACACTAGCTGCTACATCGTTATTATTGACATTAGCAATACCAGTTGGTTTTCTCTCAATTTCCATATCAAGCCTGTAGGTTCCCATATCGCCGGCTACTACCGGAGCTACGCGAAACATAACATTGCCACCACGCAACACCTGTAAAGGAGCAGCTATACTATCATTATAAACAAACCATGTAGAACCGCCATTGGTTGACATGGCAAATTTTGCATTGAGCGTATATACATTTCCATTATTGCTGCTGGTAGCATCCTGCAGGCGAGCTTTAACGGTATATTCGTCACCAGCAGGTAATTCAACCTGGTAAAAATCCAGATCGTTAGTTACGTGAAAATTTGAACCTTCCGTATTAATATCAACAGAAGAACCAGCGACAGTAGTCAGCGGTAACACCCATGCGTTTTCTTTAATATTATTTCCGTGCATATCTCTTTCATAAACATCGGGGGTACCCATATTAGCAGGTTCCAGACCTATGATAACATGCTGACCTGCGTTAAAGCCGCCACTACCACCACCGGTACCCAGTGAAGGAGGGTTCATGCCTTCTACATCGAAGTAACCATTAGATGCGCCACCCCAGCCCCAGTTAATATGCATCAGCTTATCTGCATCGTAGCCATCAGCTAACCAGCAGTGACCACCCAGATCGCCAAAGCCAGCATAGACTACTGGACGTTGATGATCTATTTCGTTTACCAGCAGATCCACCCAGTCTTCATACGAATAGTCATCACGCATTACACCTTGCGCAGTTGACTTATACCTGAAATATTGCTTGAAAGCCGCTTCAGCGCAAACAGGGCCAAATTGATCTGTAACATACGCACCACTAGCACTTGCACTATAATTCATATCAACACTTACACCTGCATGATAGTTGATAGTTGCTACTGCAGCATTGTTGCTGGTAATTATATTGGGCATAGCATTCCAGTCGTAAGTAGTTGCACCGAAATCTGCAGACAGGGTACCATAAGGTGAACTATAGCTATGTGAACCGTTACCTGTTTTAGGATAGTTCCAGTATTTCATAGCCTGCGCCATCGCCGTAGCTACACAACCTGTTACTGAAAGAGCACCACCATCCAATGGGCACATTTGGTTATAGTACGGATTTTGATTCCATTTTGTATTCAATAACGGTAATACCGGAGTAACGCCAGCGGTGCCACGTTGCGCCACATTAGTGCTGCTCATCAGGTATTCCCAATTAGTTTTTATGGCTACAGTAGCAGGTATCTTGTGTACTACTACATATTCTATCTGGTGCTTGTAGTCGCCCAACATAGCCGATGCATTGGGAGGTATATTGTTTACATCGAAAGAAGTTTCTGTTGAGTAACCAAATACAGGTTTCACCTGGTCGTCGGCAGCTACCATCACAAAAGCTTTATCACCTGCATTAAATACATAATAACAGTCTTTACCATCGGCAGACTTTGATGTGTACACCAATTCAAGGCCGGTGCCAGATAGTACATCGTCCCCTACCTTGCTTTCCAGAAAATGAAGGCCGACACTTTTAGCCGTTTGCATATCCACCTGCTTAGCCGTAGCTACGCCACCCAGGCCAGCTAAAACTGCTACCAATAGAAATTTTCTCATTGAAATTGTAAAAAGATTAAAACCGAATTAAAAATAAGTTTACAAGATAAGGAAAAATCGCTATTTAACCCGTTAAAGCCGATAAAAAAGTAAAGCGCCCAAATGAATCGGGCGCTTTAAAATATCTTATGACTTTAGCATGACTAACTCCATACGTATTGCTTCTTATTAAGTAATAAAGCTTCGCCTGCAATTGTTTTATCGCCGGTGCTTACTTCGTAAACAGCACAATCGTATAATATGCGGTTTTTCTCGGGGTAAATTTCTTTCACGGTTATTACCGCTTCGTATTCTTCGCCAACAAACATGGGCTTCATCCACTTCATGGTTTGGCTCATGTATACATGACCATCAGCATACCATAATGCACCAAATATTTTGGTGAATACACTTGCACCTAAAAAGCCATGAATAATATTGCGGCCAAACATGCTGTCTTTACCTGCCTGAGGATCTATATGCAAAGGGTTTATATCTCCGCTTACACGCGCATAGGTATCTACATCTTCCTGTGTATAACTGAATTTATGACGGAACTCGTCTCCAACTTTTAGCATAGCAAATGATTTTGTTTACAATAAAAACGCTTTGCGCGGTAAAAAGCAATATTCCGCCACTATTTATTAAAAAATGGTTGGCACAAATGTTTTTTATTGCGGCAGTATGCCTTGAAATGGGGAAATAGAAATAATTAAAATTATATTAAAAGAAATCCATACCTTTGCGCCGCCAAAAGGTTCTAATAATTGAACCCTTGAAGCAAGGTAACGAAAGATTAATAGTGCAGAAATGCTTCGCTAATATAGATATTTTTCTTTTGTACAATAGTAAAGCGATAAAAATATTTTAAAAATAAAAACTAACAACATGGCTAACCAAGACAGCAAAAATTTTGTAGAAAACATGGTAAGTGCGCAGAAAAAAGCTGTAGACACTATTGTTGAAAGCACCCAAAAGATTGCTAATGGCAATACTATGGTAAATGATACTGTGCAAAAAGGCAGTGAGTGGTATAAGAATTGGTTGGACAATCAAAAAAACATTTTCTCTAAAACTGCAGATCAGGCTACCAACACAACCGAAACTGCAAAAGACAATATGTCGAAAATGACCGAGTTTTATCAAAACTGGTTCAGCACGCAAATGAATTGGGCTAAACAAATGTGGGAAATGAACCAAAGCCACATGAAAAATGCAACTGCTAACAACGCTGCAGATTTCAACCCAATGAATATGTGGAACAATATGATGGGTAATACCAGCAACTGGATGAACAACATGAACAATGCTAACAGCTGGATGAATGGTATGAATAGCATGAATAACTGGATGAACCAGTTTCAGGCTAACAACCCAATGAATATGGATACATGGAAAAAAGCAGGCGAAAACGCTACCAGCATCTTCAACCAATATTATGAACTGCTGAACAATGGGTTCGCTAACCTGCATAAAAACATGGAAAACGGTACAGTACAAGATGCTTACCGCAACATGGTAAATGTATCGGAAGGCTTTACCCGTTTTGCTGAAATGTGGGCGCCAATGTGGAAGTCGATACAAGAAAAAACGTTCAATATGGACATGTATAAGCAATACATGAACCCTGAAATGTACAAAGACGTAATGGATAAGTATTTCGGTTTTATGCCGGAAAATACACGCGAGTACATGAAGAACTTTGGCACAATGATGCAGAATGGTATGACGCAAACCAGCCAAAACGCAATGAACCAGTTTCAACAAATGCGCGGCATGGCCAGCAACTTTATGCCTGATAATTCAGCAATGTTCCCGAACATGCTGAATGGTTATAACACATGGTACCAAAACATGAGTAATGTAATGGCGCCAATGATGAAGATGATGACGCCTAACAAACAAACACAATCGTTTGTTGATTGGAGCGATATTAGCAACCGCATGATGGTTTATAGCATTAAGAATGCAGAGCTTCAGTACATGATATACAATCAAGGTACAAAAGTGATGGACCAGATAGCTGAAAACATTACCGACAAACTGCAAAAAGGTGAAGAAGTAAATAATATGCTTGCTCTTTACCAGGAATGGCTGAACATTAGCGATAAAGTTTATGTATCTCTTTTTGAAAGCGATGAATACAGCCAACTGATGGCTGAAGTAAGCGCTATGCAACTGAAGCTGCGTAAAGACGTAGAAGGCCAAATGGAAAAAATGATGGTTGGTATCCCGGTTGCTACACGTAGCGAAATGGATGAACTGTACAAAACCATCTACGATCTGAAAAAGCAAGTACGCCAAATGGAAAAAATGATGGAACTGGAAAGTGAAAACGAAGAAGAAGTTGCTGAAGAAAAAACTACGGCAAAACGTACTACTGCTAAGAAAGCGTAAATTGAGAATAATTGATTAGAGGATAGAAAAAGGGTGGCTGAGGCTGCCCTTTTTTGTTTTTTGTGCTTATTATTGTTGCAAGCCTTATTGCCCTATGAATAGCGTAGCAAAACGAACATATAGTATACTGATAGTTTTCATCACACTATGTGTGGCTGTTTCATTCAATATAAATTTTGGTAAACAGGGCAGTCACTACTTTGGCGATGCAATGGGATATTATCTGTACTTACCCAGTACTCTTATATATCATAACCTAAAAAGCCCCGAAGTATTACCGCAGAACGACTCAACTATAGCACAATCGGCAATACATTATGCTGACCAGCTTAATGACTCAAAAAAGCTAAGCCCGAAAGGAATTGCATTTATGCAGTATACATACGGTATAGCAATGCTTGAATTACCAGCTTTTGCTGCAGCACATATATATGAATTGACTATTGGGCATCACCCTAATGGATTTACAACCACTTATGCGAACGCAATATGGTTAGGTAACTTGTTATATTGCCTGTTAGGGCTGATGATCTTATATAATATACTTCGACGGTACTATTCAAATCTGATACCGCTGCTCGCAGTCTGCACCATCTTCCTAGGTACTAATTTATTCTGGTTTTCGGTTTACCAATATGGCATGAGCCACGTGCCCATATTCTTTTTATATAGCCTGCTGATGCTGCTTACAATTAAAGTGCATGAAAAGCCGCAGACATGGTTATTCGCCCTTATTGGCTTTATAACAGGCTTAATAATTGTAATACGCCCTACAGATATTGTTTGTGTATTCATTCCATTGCTTTATAACGTTTACAACAAACAAACCGTAAAAGAAAAGCTGGTATTTATTAGCCGACACAAATTCAAGCTGTTACTATTAGTATTTATATCAATATTGCCTGTAATACCCCAACTACTGTATTGGAAAATGGTATCAGGAAAATATATTTTTTACAGCTATGGCGAGCAATCATTTAACTGGGGCCATCCTAAATTAATTGAGGGTTTATTCCATTTTTCAAATGGATGGTTGCCTTATTCGCTGGTAATGTTATTTGCATTGTCAGGCTTGCTTTTGTATAGGCAATTTAAGCAGTGGGCCTGGAGCATATACATTATTCTGCCTATATACATCTACATTATTTATTCATGGTACTGCTTTAATTACATTAATGGATTAGGGTCAAGGCCAATGATACACATGTATCCGCTATTAGCTATACCACTCGCCTCTTTTATAAATTTTATCAATAAAAGGAATGTAGTAGTAAAGGCTGTTTTTTCAGCGCTTGTTTTATTTATGATAAGCGTCAATTATTCATTCAGCATGCTAAAAGCCAAACTGATGCTGGATACCGAAAACGCTAACATGCAGTATTGCATACAAATGCTGTATAAGAACAAAATGAACTACAACGACTTTGTAGTAAACGATACTGCTGTACCGCAGCCTGATACCGACAAACTAGTACGTTTAGCCACACTTGCATACAACAATTATGAAGACACCACACTTACTTACACAATACCCGACCCTACCAACAAAAGCAATAATGTATGCGAAATGAAAAATGCTGAGTATATGCCCGATGGAATAAGCGTTGTTTATAATTCTACTTCTTTCGGTGATGCTAAATGGCTAAAAGCCAGCGGCAGATTTTATATGATAGCATGGCCCGAATATCCTAACCGTATGCTGGTAACTGAGATAAAGCGTGGAGATGAATATATTTCCTGGCACGCCTGCAGAATAGACAATAAAATAGGTATAGCTAACAATAGTTGTAAGCACATACCAAAAGAATATAATTTACAACACTTTGAGCATAGGTTTTGGGGGGCGGTATACTACTATGTTCCTTTACCCAAAAACATACAAAATGGCGATAAAATAAACGTCTATTTATGGAACCCTGAAAGACAGGAAGTACTTGCAGATGTCCTTAAACTGGAATTATACAAATAACTACTGGATGAAACCAGGCTTACTACTCTGCTGAATATTGTACTCCATAAGATGCGCAATTGACTCGGCGCGCTTTTTAGCCATCTCAGCATGCTCACCAGTAAAGTGTTCATCCAATGTTTCAAAAAACAGCTTTTTCCACCGCTCGAAATGAACAGGCAATAGCGGCGTTCTTTTATTAAGTTCTATATGTTTTTGCATAGGGTTTCCTAAGTAACTACCGATACCTAATATTATAGTTTCCCAAAATTTTATCATAATAGGTATATGGGTATCCCAGGAGAAGTTATCGGCATTGTTGAATATGTGCCCGATCAACTCATCCTTTTTTACTTTTTCATAAAACGATTCTACCAATAGTCTTATATCTTCCCTGTTTTCTATTTGTTTCATGATATTGAAAAATTAAGCTACTGCCGGCCTGGCATATTTCTTTCTATATTCCTGCGGGGTAAGACCCGTAATGCGTTTAAATACCATCCTGAATGTCTTCAGATCATTATACCCAACATCATATACCATAGCTGCGATATTCTGTTCGTTCATCTCAAGCGATTTTTTTGCTGACTCCACCCTTACCCGTTGCAAATACTCCAAAGGCGTATTTTGAGTAGCGGCTTTAAACCTGCGTATAAAATTGCGCTTGCTCATGTGGGCCTGCTCTGCTATCTGATCTATAGTAATATCAGAGTCGAAATTTTCTTCTATGAATTGCTGTGCCTTAAGTATGTCCGAATCGAAATGATTGTGCTGACCTTTAAATACAGAGAAATGTGCCTGGCTTATACGGTCCATATCTATGGCATACATCTTACTAACCCATATAGCCGCTTCCCTTCCACAAAACTTCTCTACCAGGTAAACGATAAGGGTAAGCGATGAAAAGGCCCCACCGCTGGTGTAAACGCCATCGCGGTCGGTAATAACTCTATCCGATAACATAGTGACATTGGGGTATCGTTGTTGCATATCGCTAATTGCAGCCCAGTGCGATGTAGCTGTTTTACCATCCAGCAAGCCGGCTTCAGCTAAAAAGTAGCTGCCAAAACAAAGGCTGGCAATTTCTGTACCCGATTGCTTCATTGTTTTTATCCAATCAACTATTGCCTTGTTTTTCTGCAAAGCAGCGTCAGGGTTTATACTGAATGCGGGGATAATGATGAGATCTGTTTCAGCCACTTCATCTATTGTTTTAAAACAAAAGAATTGTGCTGGCACGT
>CBFGNI010000115.1:0-8923 GCA_965650105.1 uncultured bacterium
CAGCGTAATAGTAGGACAGCCCGAATTCTTCAAACAACTGGATAATATAATAGCGGGTGAAAACCTGCAAACCTTAAAAGACTATATGGCTTTTCAAGTGGTGCGTGCCAACGCTAACTACCTGAACAATGCTTTCGCTGATAATAATTTCGACTTTTATGGCAAGACCATACGTGGCGCAGAACAGCAACGCCCACGCTGGAAGCGCGTATTAGATGCTGAAGGCAACGCAATGGGCGAGGCTGTAGGTAAAATGTTTGCCAAAGAGTATTTTGATGAAAAAGCCAAGAAGCGCTACGAAGACATGGTAGAAAACGTACGTGACGCCTATAAAGCGCGTATGGAAAAACTGGATTGGATGAGCGATAGCACCAAAAAGAAGGCTTTGAAAAAACTCGCTGCCATCACTAAAAAAGTAGGTTATCCTGATAAATGGAAAGACTTTTCGAAACTGCAAATAGACCGCAATGCTTATGTGCAAAATATAATGCGCGCTAACAAATGGTGGAATGATTACTATATGGATAAACTGGGCAAACCTGTTGACCGTAATGAATGGGATATGACACCACAAACCTACAATGCATACTATAATCCATCGAACAACGAGATCGTGTTACCTGCAGGTATCTTCACTGTACCGGGCTACCGCGATGAGCAACTGGATGATGCATTGGTATATGGTTATGCAGCGGCATCGACCATTGGCCATGAAATAACACACGGTTTTGACGATGAAGGCCGCCAGTTTGATGAAAAAGGCAACCTGAAAAACTGGTGGAGCAAAGAAGATGAAGCACAGTTCAACAAACGCGCTGAAGTATTGGTAAAACAATTCAACAATATGATGCCGGTTGATACACAACGCATAAACGGTAAAGCTACATTGGGTGAAAACCTTGCTGATCTTGGCGGTATATTAATAGGTTTAGATGCTTTCAAAAAAACAGAAGCATACAAAAAAGGCGAAAAAATAAACGGACTGACCCCATTGCAACGCTACTTCCTGGGTTATTCATTGGGCTGGATGTACCAAATACGGAAGGAGCAGCTTGCCAGCCAATTACTTACAGATGTGCACTCACCTGCTAAATACAGGGTAAATGGCCCTTTCCCGCACGTACCGGAATTTTATGAAGCATTTAATGTGAAACCGGGTAACAAAATGTACTTGCCGGATAACCTTCGCGTAAGACTTTGGTGATATTTTGATTAAATAGATGTTAACGCCGGCATTATCTTTGCCGGCGTTTTCGTTTTAGGTTAAAAATTAATCATTTTTGCAACGTTAAACATAGCAATGAACATTAAGAAACTACTCATCGCCAACAGGGGCGAGATCGCCATTCGTATATCGCGTGCCGCTACCGAACTGAATATACCCACTGTTGCCGTATATACATACGAAGACAGGTATTCACTACACCGATACAAAGCAGATGAAGCCTACCAGATAGGTGCGGATAACGATCCGCTAAAGCCCTACCTGAATATGGATGAAATAATAGCTGTGGCCAAGGAATGTGGCGCTAATGCAATACATCCCGGTTATGGCTTTTTGAGCGAGAATGCAACATTTGCTGCTAAGTGTGCGGAACATGGTATCACCTTTGTAGGGCCAAGGCCCGAGGTGATGTCGGCACTGGGCGATAAAATAACGGCCAAAGAAGTAGCGAAGAAAACAAACATACCCATCATAGAAAGCAATGAAGCTGACCTCACAGAGGAAAGCATTGCACTGAAAGAAGCTAACCGCATAGGCTACCCACTAATGCTGAAAGCTGCATCAGGTGGCGGCGGCCGCGGTATGCGTGTGGTGCGAGATGATGAAGGTTTGAAAAAATCCTTCCACGAAGCGAGGAGTGAAGCAAAGAATGCTTTCGGAGATGATACGGTATTCCTTGAGAAATATGTAGAGAACCCTAAACATATAGAAGTACAGATAGCTGCTGACAATTTTGGTAATACGGTACACCTGTACGAGCGCGACTGCTCAGTGCAGCGCCGTTTCCAGAAGGTAGTGGAGATTGCACCGTCGGTTACGCTTAGAGATAAAACACGCGAAGACCTGTATAATTACGCAGTTAATATTGCTAAGGCAGTTAACTATAACAACGTAGGTACTGTTGAATTCCTGGTAGATTCGGAAGGTGGTATTTACTTTATAGAAGTAAATCCGCGTATACAGGTTGAACATACCGTTACTGAAATGATAACGGGTATCGATCTTATTAAAACACAACTATACATTGCATCGGGTTATAAACTAAGCGATCCTGAAATTGGCTTAGGTGACCAGAACGCTATACCTAAAGATGGTTTCGCCATACAATGCCGTATAACAACAGAAGACCCGGCCAACGATTTTAAACCCGACTATGGTACGCTGGTAACCTATCGCAACGCGGCGGGTTTTGGTGTACGCCTTGATGAAGGTAGCACCTACCCAGGTATGAAGATCAGCCCGTTCTTCGATTCGATGCTGGTGAAAGTGAGTACGTGGGGCAACGACCTTGCAAGTGCCGCAAGCAAAATGCACCGCGCATTGCGCGAGTTCAGGATACGTGGTGTGAATAACAACATACAGTTCTTAGAGAACCTGATAACAAATAAAGAGTTTGTATCGGGCAATGCAACAGTGGGCTTTATACAAAACCACCCGGAACTTTTTACCTACAAAACAAGGCAAGACAGGGGCACAAAGATGCTGAACTTTTTAGCCGATGTAACCCTGAACGGTAACCCGGATGTGAAATTGAAAGATGCAGAGAAAGTATTTGAGAAGCCTGTAGTGCCACTATCCGACCCATTGATGCCTTACCCTAAAGGCACAAAGGATTTATTGACAGAACTTGGACCTGAAGGTTTTGCACAATGGTTACTGAAAGAAAAGAAAATACACTATACCGATACTACACTTCGCGATGCACACCAGTCGCTATTGGCTACACGTATGCGTACGTACGATATGCTGAAGGTGGCCAAGCATTTTGCCAAGCTACACCCACAAACATTTAGTATGGAAGTATGGGGCGGTGCTACATTTGATGTATGCATCCGTTTCCTGAAAGAAGACCCGTGGAAACGTTTGGAGCAGATACGCGCAGCAGTACCTAACATACTATTGCAAATGCTGATACGCGGTTGTAACGGTGTGGGCTATGCTGCGTACCCAGATAACCTTATAGAGAAATTTGTAGAAAAATCGTGGGAGACGGGTGTGGATGTGTTTCGCATATTCGATTCACTGAACTGGATGGAAAATATTGCGCCGTGTATTGATATGGTGCGGAAACGCACCGGAGGTATTGCTGAAGGTGCACTGTGCTATACAGGCGATATACTGGACCCTAAACGTACTAAATACACGTTAGACTATTACCTGCGTTTGGCTAAAGACCTGGAGAATGCGGGTGCGCATATACTGGCTATCAAGGATATGTCGGGCTTGCTGAAACCTTATGCAGCGAAAGAACTGGTAACAGCGCTGAAGGATACTGTTAAGATACCAATACACCTGCACACGCACGATACATCATCGCTGCAACCGGCCAGCTACCTGATGGCTATTGAAGCAGGTGTGGATGTGGTGGATTGTGCATTAGGCTCATTATCAGGGCTGACATCGCAACCCAATTTTAATGCGGTGGTGGAGATGATGAAATTCCATGAGCGTGAAAATAGTTATGATGTAAAATCGCTGAACCAATTTTCTAACTATTGGGAAGCTGTACGTGAATACTATTATCCGTTTGAATCGGGGATGAAATCGAGCGCAGCTGAAGTATTTGAACACGAGATACCGGGCGGACAATATTCAAACCTGAAACCACAGGCAGTAGCATTAGGCCTAGGCGATAAGTTTGAAGACATCAAACTGATGTTTGCTGAAGTGAATGATATGTTTGGTGATATAGTGAAAGTAACCCCAAGCTCGAAAGTAGTCGGTGACATGGCGCAGTTTATGGTGGCTAATGGTTTGACACGCGAAGATGTGATGACGAAAGGTGAGAACATCTCTTTCCCTGAATCGGTACAACAATTCTTCCAGGGTGGCATTGGCCAACCTGAGGGTGGTTTTCCTAAAGAATTGCAACGTATTATATTGAAAGACAAAGAACCGTTTAATGACAGGCCCAATAAACATTTACCTCCGGTAGATTTTGATAAAGAGCTAAAAGAATTTCAGCAGCAGTTTGGCGAAGACCTGACAATACTGGACTTCCTGAGCTATAAATTCTATCCGAAAGTATTTGAAGAAGGCCTAAAATTCTGGAGAGAGTATGGTGATGTATCGGTTGTGCCTACCCCACTCTTTTTCTATGGCATGAAGCAAGGAGAGGATACAACAATTGAAATAGCAAAAGGTAAAACGCTACTGATACGCCTGCTAAGCATAGGCCCTGTAGATGATAAAGGGAAACGAACCGTATTCTTTAAACTGAACGGACAAACACGTAACGTAGAGATACAAGACCGCTCGGTAAAAGTAGAGCGAGTTGAAAATAAGAAAGCAGACAAAGGCAATGAGAAACAAATAGGTGCACCATTACAAGGCATGTTATCAAAACTATTGGTGAAGAAAGATGAAAAGGTAAAGAAGAACCAGCCACTGTTTGTGATAGAGGCTATGAAGATGGAAACCGTTATTGCAGCACCTTTCGATTGCAGTGTACAAAACCTGCAATTATCAGAAGGCAGCCTGGTAAACACTAATGACCTCGTAATTGAATTGAACTAATAGCATAATAAAAAAGAAAAGAGCCGCTGTTAAGCGGCTCTTTTTATATACGGTACTTTTCAAAGAAAGAAAGGATATCATCGCGATAGGTGTTACCGATTGTTATGAGTTGGTCGTGAATTTTTATTGCATTGCCGTCTATCTCAGACACGTAATCAAGGTTGACAATGTAAGATTTATGTACGCGCAGGAAGTTGGGATATTGTGTTAGCTGCTCTTCAAAATTTTTCATGGTGTTATGCACAATCACTTTGCTTTGCGATGTCCACAGTCGTACATAGTCTTTCAACCCTTCAATGAAGAACAGTTGCTTCAGATCTATGCGCACCAGTTTGCCATCTGATTTTACAAAGATCATATTATCGCCTATGGTGTTTACAGATGCGTTTTGTTTTTTAGGAACAGCAACCAGTTCTTTTGCTTTTTGAATGGCCTTAAGAAAACGATCGAAAGAAACAGGTTTCATTAAATAATCAACCGCACTCAGCTCATAGCTTTCAATAGCGTATTCGGAATAAGCTGTTACGAATATTACTAAAGGTGGATTCTTTAATGTGCGCAGCAAATCCATGCCTGTTATCTCGGGTATATTGATATCCAGCAAAAGCAGATCTATTTTATTCTTACTGATAAACGTAAATGCTTCCAGCGCATTGCTGCATTTGCCTGCAACAACACAATCAGGTATTTTAGAAACATAGGTTTCCATAATATCCTGCGCTATAGGCTCATCATCTACTATTAATATGTTCAACATCAGGCTAAATATATCTGTATGTTTACCCAATAAGTGTCCTCTGTTTTATTTTCGCTCATAGTGTATTTTCCAGGAAACAATAATGATAACCGCTTTTGCAAATTAGCCATGCCAATGCCCTCTTGTTTGACATCGCCATTCTTAATATTGGTTATACCTTTATAATTATTCTTCGAGATTATAGACAGGTGGTTATCTTTTATGGTAAAGTTAAAGTGAGCTTTATGATCATCAGAAATATAGCGTGTACCATGCTTGAATAAATTTTCCAGAACCGGCAACCATAACAATGGTGGTATAGAATAATTTCTATCTGCTTCTACATTGAAGTGCAAGCCTTTTGCATTCTGCAAGCGTAATAATTCCAGATCGATGTATGCTTGTACGATCTGCTGTTCTGCTTCAAAGCTTACATAGGGGGTATTTGACTCGTATAATAAGTACCTCAGTATTGAAGATAGTTTCAGAATACTTTCCGGTGCATCGTCGTGCTTATGTAGAGTGAGCCCGTATAGATTGTTCAATGTATTGAATAAAAAATGGGGATTGATCTGCGCTTTAAGGAAATGCAATTCTGTCTCAATTTGCTTTTTTGCTGCTCCTTCAGCTATGCGCTTTTGGCGCGTATAATCTTGCATGTACCATGCCATGGTAAATATGAACGTCCATAATAAATAACCCCAAAGTGCATAAGCAATAGTATTATTAACAATATTAGGTAATGTCCACTGAGCATCGACAACTGTAGAAGCGCCACCTATTTGTTGCATATCATTGGCATCGAAATGAGGAATACCTAATCTGATAATGCTGGTTTGAACCAGACCTGCAAGCAGGCACATCGGTATTAATAACAGGAAATATTGTACGCGCTTTTTATTGACGAGGTACTTTGGTACAAGCAGTAAATTATTAGTGTATATAACTATTAAATAAAGTACAAGTGTAACTGCATGTATATACCAGTACCAGCGTGAATTGAAGTTGTAACCCAATGCAGCGGCATTGTTAATATTCAGGCTGAGAAAAGTATATATCATGCATACCCAAAACAAGATATTTCTTGCCAGGCGGCTTGTAAGTATCTTCCAAAATTTACCTGCTACTTCCATTCGGGTACAAAGAACAGTAAAATACGATTGGCATACAACTAATATAGACGAAACGCCTGATTTTATCGACCAAATTCTTAGCTGTATTTCGTCGAAAATATTGGCTCTTTCATCTAAATAAATTTCTAAGGTGTTGTTGCAGTTGTTCCTTTGAGACCTAGTCTAAAACACAAAAACAACTGTATATGAAAAAGACATTATTACTCTTTGCTTTTGTAGCAATGGCAATCAGTAGCCAAGCGCAAATCTCACCTGTATATACCTACATGTTTCAACACACGCTGGATAGCCTGTGTGCAAAGTACCATATTAAAGGCGCATCAGCAGCTATCTACATACCTAACGAGGGTACATGGAAAGGCGCAGCAGGTATATCGCACGATAATGTGCCTATCACTACTGATATGTACTTTCCTATTGGCAGTAATACCAAAACATTTACTGCAGCCATTATTCTTAAACTTCAGGAACAAGGGAAACTAAGTATTGATGATACGATAGGTACATGGATACAGCACCCAAATATTAACGGACAAATAACCATTAAGCAATTACTGCATCATCAAAGTGGCCTGTACGATTTCAGTGATGACCCTGCATTTAGTACAGCGTTTAATGCAGATTTTAAAAGAGTTTGGCTACCCGAAGAATTGCTGCAATATATTGGCGCCCCCGTAAATGTAGCCGGATCTCCATGGGATTATTGTAATACGAACTATGTGCTCCTGGGTTTGATCATAAAACAAGTTACAGGTCAGCCCCTTGAAAAAGGTTATCGTGACATGATATTTACCCCACAATCGCTGAATAATACTTACTACTGCCCACAAGAGCCAATACCTGCCAATGTACCTCATGGCTGGTATTTTGGTGGCGGGCATTTTGGCGATATGCAGGTAGAAGCAGATTATGATTTGACAGCAGCATTAAGCTCTTCATGTTCAGCAGGCGCTATTATGTCAACAGCAGAAGACAATGTCATGTTCTGGCACAAGATGATGACTGGCGCTATTATTAATAGCAGTTCGCTGACGCAATTCAAAGAAACAGTTGACATTGGTGGTGGTGACGGTTATGGCTTAGGTGTTTTCAATTATCACAACATAAATGGCAGAACTATTTATCAACATGGTGGCACACACTTCGGTTATATCAACGAAAATCTTTGGGATGAGACGAACGGTGTTTGTATTACTGTATTCAGTAACCAAGATAGCCTGAAGAATGCATTTCTCTTTACAAGAGTAGTAATGGCATTGCATAAGATAACCACCAAAATGCCGCCAACCGGTGTAACTGAAGTAAACAACACTTCAATATCAGTATACCCTAACCCTGCCAGCAATTTTGTAAAGCTTGATATGGGAGCTATTAGCGAAGGTCAATATGAACTGGTGGATGTAAGCGGCCGTGTATTACAGGTTGGGTATTTACAAGCTAATGCTAATACAATAGACCTCAGCATGCACGCAACGGGTATGTACATACTACGTGTGCATAATAAAAATGGTGTATTGCTCAACCACAAGCTACAGGTAATAAAGTAATAGGTTAATGATTTACCTGTTAAACCCCTGCATTATGCGGGGGTTTATTTTTATGCAGCAAGTGTAGTAACTGCCCAAAGTGCCGCCACAGAAATAACCAGCCATAGTATTACGCCCTGCAGCAGAGGTAACATACCAACTGCTTTTATGGCTTTACGAGACAAGCCGGCACCTATCAGGAACAATGTAATAGTCAGCCCTTTCTTAGCCACTTCTACTATGTAAGGCGACATAGGCCGAATAGCAGGAACATAGGTATAAATGAGCATTGCTAATATAAAGCCACCTATGAAGTAAGGAATTTTTATCTTCTGCTTGCCATTGCGATAGGCAATAGCAGTACCCAGTGCAACCGGTATTATCCATAAAGCGCGGGCAAGCTTTACAGTAGTAGCAGTTTCCAGTGCCTCGCTGCCGTATGCCGACGCAGCCCCAACTACCGAGCTTGTATCATGTATCGCAATAGCGCTCCACAAACCAAACTGATGCTGACTTAAATGCAGCGCATGCCCCAATACAGGAAATACAAATAAGGCTATGGAGTTTAAGATAAATACAATACCTAACGCTACAGATATTTGCTGTTCATCTGCCTGTATAACCGGTGCTACTGCTGCTATAGCGCTACCACCACATATTGCTGTGCCGGAAGAAATAAGGTGTGAGGTCTTTTTATCGATACTGAACACTTTGCCAAGCAAGGTACCCAGTAGTAACGTACCCAGTATAGACACTACTGTAAATAATATACCCTGGCTACCTGCCT
>CBFGNI010000116.1:0-8887 GCA_965650105.1 uncultured bacterium
TTTTTACCAGACGAAGGTAAGGCATCCTTTAGCATTGGCATATTATACAGCAATAACTAAACTTAATAGATAAGTTTTCTGCCCCGCAATAGCAATTGCTGTGTATTTTTACCATTTTACTGCTGTATGCAAACCAATAGTATAAAGAACTGGGCGGAAGACGAGCGGCCGCGTGAAAAAATGTTGATGAAAGGAGCTGCATCGCTTACTGATGCAGAACTTTTAGCTATACTGATATCCAGTGGTACTAAAGAAAAATCGGCGTTAGACCTTGCGCGTGAAATATTGGAACAAGCGCACCAGAACATTCAGCAACTGGGTAGACTAAGCTTGGCTGAACTACAAAAAACAAAAGGCATTGGAGAAGCCAGAGCTATAACAATTGCAGCGGCGTTGGAGCTTGGCAGGCGCAGGCAAATATCGGAGGGGTTGCAACGGCCTACCATTGGTGGCAGTAAAGATGCCGCAGAAATATTTTTGCCGCTATTGCAAGACCTGAACCATGAAGCGTTTTGCGTACTGTACCTGAACCATGCCAATAAAGTATTAAGGCATGAGCTAATAAGCCATGGGGGGATGACAGCTACTATAGCAGACATACGCATTATTTTAAAAAATGCATTGCTACACAACGCCAATAAAATAATAGTGGCCCATAACCACCCGTCGGGGAATATACAGCCAAGCACTGCTGATAAAGACCTGACAAGAAAAATGAAAGAGGCCGGCAGCTGGATGGATATACAACTGCTGGACCATTTAATAATAGCGGGCAATAACTACCTGAGCCTGGCAGATGAAGGCCTTATTTAGTGCCTATTTATTGGTATATTGCGACATCTTTTTCAGTTTTGAATAAGACAAACTTATTATCTATCAAGCAGTTATGCTAAAGATCGGAGTTTTTGGCGCCGGGCACCTGGGCAAAATACATATACAGCAATGGAAGGAAATTCCCGAAGTGCAGATAACAGGGTTTTATGACCCTAATGATGCACATGCTGACACTGTAATACAAACTTATGGTATTCAACGATTTACCGACATTGAAGCGCTTATATTAGCCTCTGATGCATTGGATATTGTATCGACCACAACCACGCACTATAACATAGCAAAGGAATGCCTGAAACATGGTAAACATATTTTTATAGAAAAACCGCTGACGCATACGCTGGAAGAGGCAGCGGAACTGGTAAAACTGGTGAAAGAGGCGAATGTGAAATGCCAGGTAGGCCATGTAGAGCGGTATAACCCAGCTTTTCTGGCTTTATCGAACCAGCCACTGCAGCCTATGTTCATAGAAACACACAGGCTTGCTCAGTTTAACCCCAGGGGTACCGATGTATCGGTAATACTGGACCTGATGATACATGATATTGATATTATCTTACACCTGGTAAAATCGCCCGTGCGGCGTATCTCGGCCAGTGGCGTATCTGTAATAAGCGAAACGGCAGACATTGCGAACGCACGCATTGAATTTGACAACGGCTGTGTAGCCAACTTAACCTCAAGCCGCATATCGCTTAAGAAAATGCGCAAAATGCGCCTGTTTCAACGCGATGCATATATAGGTATCGATTTCCTGGAGAAAAAAACTGAAGTGGTACGCCTGAAAGACGGCGGCGCAACTAAGGGTATGCTTGACTTTCCTTTAGACATGGCCGACGGCAGCCAAAAAACTATATCGATACAAATGCCGGAAATATTGCCTGTTAATGCTATAAGAATGGAGCTAAGCGAGTTCATTAGCTCGATAAAGAACGATACCCCGCCGCAGGTATCAGTATATGATGGCTACCAGGCCATGGACGTTGCGCACCAGATCTTAAAAAAAATGAGTTTGCACAACGAGCTACACAATGTTTAGCATAGTTCTTGCGTTATAACGAAACAACACTCTCTTTATTATTATTGCAATGAAATATTTTTTTTTATTATCAGTTTGTATCCCCGCCTTCTTTTTTGCCGGTTGCAACGTAATAAACCCGGTAGAAGTAACCCCTACTTATGTGTACCTGGACAGTATGAATTTTGAAATAAATGACGCACTGAAAGAAGGAAGCAGCGCATCGCAAAAAATAACCAGTGCCTGGGTTTACCTTGACAATAATATTGTAGGTGTATTTGAGCTGCCTGCAAAAGTACCGCTGATGATGACCAATGCCAGTGGCCAGGTACGTGTTGCACCGGGTGTTACTTATTCAGGGTTAAGCCAACAGTCTTTATATCCTTTTTTCATGGCTGACACATTTACTATTAGCCGTACTGAAGGACAGGTAACACACCCTATTCCAACAGTTTCTTATGCAAGCGATACTAAGTTTCCGTTCAGAGAAGATTTCGAGACCGGTAATACATTCATTAGCCTGACTGATATCGAAACAGACACTACAATAGTACGTACAGACGATAAATCGAAAATATTTGAAGGTGGCGGCTCGGGGTATATATATGTAGATGGCACGCACTCCACCTCTGAAAATGTTTCTACACAAGGCTTTGCAATTGCGCAGGGCAACTCTTTTGTTGAGTTGAATTATAAATGCAACACCTCGTTCCAGATAGGATTACTTACCACTTATTTGGGTAACATAAAATACCAATATGTTGGCGGCGTACTTGCCCGCGAAAACTGGAATAAAATATACATTGACCTTTCTAAGTTCACAGGAACATACCCTTCCTCCAGCTACCGCCTGATAATAAAAACCGGCCTTGATGAAGGACTATCAACCGGGTATGTATTGCTGGATAATATTAAGGTGCTAAGTTTCTAAGTAATAATGATGAGCCTTACCCCTCCCAAAAAAAGGGCTATACGTCAACTGGCTATATTCGATTATATATCGGCAGTAGTAGCATGGATGTCGTTTTGGGCGTACAGGCACCAGTCGCTGGATGGCTCAGGTTTTTTTGAGGCCCTTGGCAACCTGTTGATAAGAGATTATTTTTTAGGCCTTATAGTAATACCCCTTAGCTGGCTTTTTCTTTACCTGCTTTCAGGCACGTATTTCGACCTATACCGTAAATCCCGCCTGCACGAAATAAACAGGACATTAATTTCCTGCATAATGGGCAGTATATGCGTTTCGCTATTTGTATTTGCCAACGATGCAGTAGATTATTCTTACTTCATAAAAATGACGGGGCGCTACCTGTTCATACATACCAGTTTTACATTATTCCTGCGGCTGTTATTGCTGAACAAGGTAAAACGAAACCTGATTGAAGGAAATGTAGGATTTAGCACCCTTATTATTGGCGGCAACCAGAAAGCCATAAATATTTACAAGCAGGTAATAGAGAGCCCGAAAGTATTGGGCAATATTTTTAAAGGATTTATATACTCGAACCAGGAAGCCAGCAATGGCATGAGTAAATACCTGCCGCAATTGGGCCACCTCTCGCAGTTGGAAGATATTATTGACGAGCATGGAATTGAAGAAGTCATAGTAGCTGTTGACTCATCGGAGCACCATTTGCTGGAAAATATATTAACACGTTTAAGCTACCGCCCGGTGGTAATAAAAGTGTTGCCTGATATGTACGATATCATAGCAGGATCGGTAAAGACAAGTAATGTGTATGATGCTGTGCTGATACATATACACCCTGAGCTGATGCCCGATTGGCAACGTGTATGTAAACGCACACTGGATATTATTATATCCTTGCTTGCGCTCATTATCCTCTCACCGCTATACATCTTTACAGCCATTAAGGTCAAGCTTTCTTCGCACGGCCCAATAATCTATAAGCAAAAACGCATAGGGCTGCACGGCAAAACATTTTATATCTACAAATTCCGTTCGATGTTTGTAGACGCAGAAGAAGCCGGGCCGGCCTTATCGAGCAAATTAGACCCACGCATAACTAAGTGGGGACGTGTGATGCGTAAATGGCGTATTGACGAATTACCTCAATTTATCAACATTATAAAAGGCGATATGTCGCTGGTGGGGCCAAGACCGGAAAGGCAGCATTTTATTGATATAATCAGCGATACGCACCCGCATTATAAATATCTGCACAAAGTAAAACCGGGGCTTACATCGTGGGGGATGGTACAATATGGCTATGCGGAAAACGTAAGCGAAATGCTGGAGCGTATGAAGTATGATCTTTTGTATATTGAAAACTGCTCACTGGCGCTAGACCTGAAGATAATGCTATATAACATGATGGTATTATTCAAGGTCCGAGGGAAATAACAAGCCATTATTTACATCCATATATTCCATTGCTTCTCCCAGGATAAAAAAACTACCTGTTATCAGCAGTGCATCATCTGTAGTAAGGTTTTGTTTTGCTGCTTGTACGGCATCGGCAACACTATTGTAAACATTTCCCTCAAGCCCTAAGTCCTTACCTATTGATCTAAGGTCGTTAGCAGGTAAAGCCCTTGGTATATTTGCCGCACAGAAATAATAAGTACTGTCAGTCGGGAATAGCTTTAGCACACCGGCCACATCTTTATCCTTCACAAAACCCACAACAATATGCTTGGTTTTTGCCTGTACTAAAGACCATTGCTGCATTACCTCTTTTATACCTGCCTCATTGTGTGCCACATCGCCAATTATCAAAGGTTTTTGTTGCATTACCTCCCACCTTCCTTTAAGACCAGTTAATCTTTTTACTTTTGAAAGTGCGGTAAAAGCAGTAGCTAATGGTATATTAAAACCACTGTTCGTATTCAGAATATCAATTGCAGCTAATGCAGTTTTTATATTATGATATTGGTAGTCACCGGTAAGGTCGCAGTTAAGGTCATGCATTTCACGTTTAGCGCGGTGAACCGCCTTATACCGCTGTAGCGATACATCTTTACCTACCTTAACCAAATCCCACAAGGCATCGGCATAAAACACAGTACTTTGTTTGTGTAAAGCATTCTCAAAAAATACACCTTCTATTTCAGGTTGTTGCTGGCCTATCACAACAGGAACACAGTGTTTTATTATCCCCGCTTTTTCTGTTGCTATCGCCTCCAATGTATTCCCCAGCAGATCAACATGATCATAGCTTATATTTGTTATTATAGAAAGAAGAGGGGTAATAATATTTGTACTGTCTAACCTGCCACCCAAGCCTGTTTCAATAACCGCAATATCTACCTCTTCCTCCGCAAATGCTGTAAAAGCCATGGCAACGGTTATCTCAAAAAAAGAAGGCTGGATACGTTCGATAGATACCTTATTCTTCTCAACAAAATCAACTACCCAATTTCTGGAAACAGGTCGGCCGTTTATTCTTATCCTTTCCCTGAAATCGACCAGGTGAGGCGAAGTATAGAGCCCCACTTTATAGCCTGCCTGCTGTAAAATTGCAGCAAGCATGTGGCTGGTGCTGCCTTTACCATTGGTACCTGCTATATGTATGCTTTTAAATTTCTCCTGGGGGTCACCCAGCGCAGTACATAACGCTATAGTATTGGTAAGATCTTTTTTTATAGCTGCAGCCCCTTGCCTGGAGAACATAGGCAATTGCTCGTATAAATAATCAATAGTCTGTTGGTAAGAGTCGTGGATGTCCATGGAATGGATCAGGAGCGTGTTTTGAAGACAAAGGTAATATTCCCGAATTGTTCTTGCGGAGCATCGTCACTTTTATTGAATTTGATCTTATCAACCTTACGAAGTGCAATACCTCTCAATTCGCCATTGCTAGCCGAAATAATTTGCTTGTTGACAATACTACCTGATTTATTAACCGTAACCCGGACAACTACTCTTCCCCGCTCTTTGAAGTCTGCATCGGGCGGAGGAAAGGCTACTATGGAGCGACCGCTCAATGTATGGCTGATGCCGCCATTACCATTGCCCGGTGAGCCTGAATAATTAGGTGCTCCGGGTGTGCCACCTGGCACGCCTCTATCACCATTGCCTGTAGTATTGCCTTCGCTGGTGCCGGGTGCGTTCTGTGTTGCACTATTGCCACCGCGACCGTTACCACCTGCATATACATATCTTGCCCTTTGGGGGGTACTTGTATTAGCATTGGCAGTATTTTGCTGTGTAGCAGTGTTTCTATTATGTGTTTCCGTACGTTCGGTATTACGGCCACGGCTGGTATTCATTTCTTTTACAGAAGGGGCGTCCTCCCTATTCGATCTCAACATTTCGGCAGCATCGTTTCTTTGCGCTGCAGCATTTCTGCCAGCTGACGCAGACCTTACAGGTGCAGGGTCTTCAGCAACCATTGGTTGGTCGGTTCCGCTACCATTTTCATCTGTTCCCAGGTTTACTTCCATACCCATTTCCTGTACGGGTACTTCAGTTACAGGACTGGAATAACTAACGAACAAAAACAACAGGAATAAGAGTATGTGCACCCCTATCGTCCACGACAGGGCTTTAATTCTTATCGGCTGCTCTGTATATAGTTTTGCTATATCCATTTGCAATAAAAATAAGGAAACAAATGTAACAATAGCGTTAATGTGCGAAATCGGTATCGTAATTCTTCATACGCTCGGCAGGTGGGTTAAAGTAGCCGAACTTAAGATTTGGAAACTCCTCACGCAATAATTCCATCATTTGCTTGATACCAATGCATTCACCCGTATCAGTAACGCCTAGTTTACCCAAGTACCAATCAGGATCGATATTGAAGTTTCGCCATTGTATCATGCTAAGATCAGTGTACTTAATAAGTTCACGCAATGCCTCATATTCAGCCACGCTATCCGTCATACCCGGGAATACAAAATAGTTGATAGAAGCCCAGCCACCATGCTGGCGTGCTATACGCAGACTCTCTACAATATCCTGAAACTTATAGTTATTGGGCAGATAATACTTAGTATAGATTTCAGGGCGAACCGAATTTAAACTAACACGTATACTATCAAGCCCTGCCTGCATTAATTTTTCTACCGCATCGGGCTTGCTGCCATTTGTATTGATATTGATACTGCCCCTTTGAGTATGTTTCCTGATCTCTATTATCGATTCTTTGATCGTCTCCCACATTAGCAATGGCTCACCTTCACAGCCCTGCCCAAAACTTACTATTGGGTAGGGAGCAGTTTCAAGGTGTGGAACCGTATATTCTACTATTTCCTGTGCAGTTGGCTTAAACGTAAGCCTGTCTTGCGAAGAAGTTATTATTTCATCTAACGGCTGAAAAGATATGCAACCTATACAGTTAGCATTACATGCCGGTGATGATGGTATGGGGCACTCCCAACGGCCCATAAAATAGTTGCGTGCTGCCGGGCAATGATAGGTTAATGCACAATTGTTAGCTATATGGTTTACCAGCCTGTTGTGCGGGTAGGCTTCCAGCATTTGCACAACACCTTCCTTTACTTTATTATCGTCATATCCACTGCATTCCTGCCTTATATCCTGTTCAATACGTACAGCAGGAACATAAAATTTACTATCGAGCCAGCCTACCGCAGTATAACAAAACAATGGTAGCGTTTGCGCATCGGGTATCGCTTCGAAAGCAGCTAAATAAAACCCTGTGTGTGCAGGTGGTATAAATGCCGCCACAGCCCATCCTTTTTCGCACAAGCGCATTTCGCCCGTCTTTACATCTATGCCTATACCTCTTCTGTCAGGTAATTCGTATAGTGAACCACCGTCCGGCAGTTCTATCCAATCTTCATCGGGTATGGGCATTGCATCCCAACCGGAACGCCCGACTACGTACAGCGATGTATCCTCAAAAATGTTTCCCTTCCCGTCAGAGTACAGTAAATACGGCGTATCCATACTATATCAAAAAAATTAAAAATACTACCAATCGTTTTTATCGCGTTTCAAACGCCCGGCTTCTATCTGTGCAATACAGAAGTTTTCAAACTGTTCTTTATCAAAATTTGTGCTGCCTATTACCCATTGAAAAAGCCTGTTATCTGCACAATTAATGGTAAGCGTACCAAACTTCAGCAAAAGCTGGTCTATATCCTGCCATGCTACAAATCTTTTACGCGAAGTGATGGGTAGTTTAACTCCATATTCATCTATCAGTATCTTTAGACTACCATCACCCTGGTTCTCCCAAACAATAGCAAATAATATAGCGGCACTTAGTACCCCGAACATGATTGCCGGAGGTGTCCATTCCTGTATAGCTGCAAAGCTGGCCAGGCAAAGCATAGCCATTAACTCAAATACCCTCACCACCCTATTAATATTCTTACGCAGCAGCCACTTATTGCGAAACATAGACACCAGTAACAATATTACACCGACTACAACAAGTCCAATACTCCATGAGGCTGCGGGTTCGTAATAACGAAAAAGCACCGCACCAGCCCCAATTGATGCCAATGCAACCAAAAGATGCAATGCTGTGACCTGGTGTGCTTTAACCTTTTGTTCTGTAATTGGTAACTCGAAAACCATACGGGGTGCAAAGGTACATTAAATATGGCTTTTAGCTGAATATCAAGACTTGGGCTCGGTTGGTTCGCTTTCAGTGCCACCGGGCAACTTTACCTCGAAATCCCTGAGGGTTTTACTAACATCCCCTTGCAGCAACAATTGGCCATTGTTTGCCATACTTCTTAAACGCCAGCCTAAATACAAGTCGCCGGTAGGTATGCCGTATTTATTTATAGCCTGGTTAACAATTTTATGCGCTTTTTGAAACTGTTGGGAGCAAAAGCTAAGTAATTGGCTATCGTAATAATCTTCGCTTTGAGAAGAGAGTTTTTTTCCACCGCCATGTGTACGGATGCCAGCATTATCCTCTACCAGTTTGCGCCATTCTTCACCATCCACTTCTACCTCTGCAGGCGTAACCACACGGGCAAGTTTCCTTGCTTTCACTAATTCCTTAGGTAATATTTCACTGATATTTTTAGGGTAGAAGACCTTACCATTTTCATCCAAAAACGGCAGATTGGCAATATTTACCAGGTAAA
>CBFGNI010000117.1:0-8874 GCA_965650105.1 uncultured bacterium
GAAATTAACAGCAGGTGTAACTAATTCAGTACTACCTGAAGAATATGACCATGAGTTGAACTTAGCCATACCTGCACCACTGTGAGGTGTAATACCTGACGGAAAGCTGGAAGACGTAACACGGCTCCACATGAAACCGCTCGATGAACTCCTTGTCCATCCAGTAGGGGGAAATGTTGTATTATCAAAACTCTCAGAAAACAATATCTGAGCGCTACCCATTAATGGCATTGATAGCATCGCCATTAGGAAAAATGCATAAAACTTATTCATAACACGATATAAACTAATTGGTTAACAATAGAGGTATATTGCAAAATAGCCATTAATAAAGCACAGGAAAACGATTCAAATCACTTTTAATACGCTTTTAATTGAAAGCGAATATTTTTTAACTACCCTTTAATTTAGGGGCAACATTTCCATGCCAATAGCTGTTAATATTTATTGAAAAAGTGGACCCATTTGCATTATCGTAATTTTTTTAGTTTATTTGATTTGAAATCAGCATAATCGATGAAACAAATACTTGCATTTTCTGTAGTAATACTTTTAATGGCCTCTTGTAAAAAAACAGAACAACACTGTTGGGTATGTACACAAAGCCGTACTAATTACGATGAAGACAGAACACCTACTACCGTTGTAGATTCCACTTACCTGTGCGATATGACGGCAGAAGAAATACACGTGCGCGAAAACAGGTACCAGGCTAGAGAACTGCTAAATGTAACCTACGGCGACATGCATTGTGTAGAAAATGACAACTAATAAATTAGTTATACTTATACGAAACAGCGCGATGATACGCGCTGTTTTTTTATTGAATTAATATAGCAATTTTACAACCTGATCATCATTACTTGCAGTACTCAACAGACACCAGTAAAAAACGCATTATATTTACCAAAAACATCCCTATATGAAAAAGTTCAGCTTCCTGTTATTCCTTATTGCATTAGTATCGGTTACCTGCTATGCGGGTAAAAGAGATATGAAAAAAGATAAAACACCTAAACACAGTAAGAATAAAAAAGCTGAGCTGCAAGAAACACGCTGGCGCCTTACTGAAATAGATGGTAAACCTGTTGCGCAAGGCGACAATCGCAATGAGCCTTTTATAATGTTTGCTAAAAAAGGACGACTTGAAGGGAATACAGGCTGCAACGGACTAGGTGGCACTTACGACCTGGGCAGATTTGATGCTATAAAAATAGAAGCTGTAAGCACTAAGATGGCCTGTCCCAACATGGCAGGTGAGGCTTACATGAACAATGCCCTGACGTATGCTAATAGGTATATGATAAATGGCCAATATTTATTGCTGTACAACGACAACCTGCTGCTGGCACTTTTCGAAGCGGAATACCCGGAATAAAATATTGAGGAGCATACATTCATGAAAAAGGTATCCCGCAAAAAAGACGGCAGATTCCTGTTACTGCTCTTTATTGCGCACACTGTTTTTTTCCTGGTAGCTGTATTCTGTAAGCGTATATACATGGGCGATTCTTTCGAATATGTATATATGGCGCTGAATATACGCGACTACGGATGGTTCTATTGTGGTAACCCCGCACTACCTGTGGTACCCGAATATTTAACGCTTCGCCCACCCCTCTATTCTTTATTCCTGGCTTTTGTTTACCTGTTCACGGTAAATAACTGGGTGGTGATATTGTTGCAAAATCTCATCTCCATATTTAATATTTATTGCCTCAGGGATACTATACGTAAACTAGGCTATAAGCGCAGATATGATTATGTGCTCATGGCCTTTGTGCTTTTATACCCGGCACAGTTTGTACATACTAACACCATAGCGCCCGACCTTTTATTGCAGACCAGCGTATTATTATATTTCCGCTACTTTATATTGCTGCTAAAAAAGCGCGAGTGGCAATACGCCTTGTACATGAGCTTTGCACTGATAGCCGGCATGTTCATAAAACCCGTACTCTATCATTTTTGCTGGGCACATTGCATTTTACTACTATTAGTGGCAGCCTATTTTAGAAAAGGGCTTATACGCTATTCTTTCAGCGCCCTGCTGCCACTATGCATTGTGATGCTGTACATGAGCTGGAACTACGAGCGGACGGGGAAAGCGCATTTTACCAGCACCCAATCCTTCAACGCGGTGTACTATTACTATTTTTACTTTATTGATAGAAAAGGAATGGACTATGCGCAGCACTTCCTGAAAGAGGAGCGTGCAAAAATAGCTTCGGTACCTGAATTTAAAGACAGGTACGACTATGCCAATAAGCGCGGACTGCAATTGCTGAAAGAAAACTTTGCGCCTTATATGGCCTACCATATAACCCACAGCGCTAAAATGCTGATAGACCCCGGCAAGGGTGAATGGGATATGTTTACGGGGCATACCACCCTTGGGCAACTCTATACTAAACCTCAAAAAAGCCTTATTTTAACTATACGCGAAGAGGGCTGGACTGGCTTTGAAGACTACCTGGTGCGCAACCCATCGTTTATGCTGGCAGCAATAGTATTGCTGTTCAACATAATACGCCTTAGCGGGCTTTTAGCCTTTTGCTTTATGCGTAAAATTGACTGGCGTGTACGTGTTTTTGTAATATGCATTATCGGTTACTTCTGCATCACTACGGGGCCTATTGCCAATACCCGTTACTTTATGCCAATATATCTTATTGCCATAGGCTGCGCAACACTAGGCCTTCAGAAAGTATTGCGCCGCAAAAAGAATAAAACTATTATTGTAAGCCATAACTAGTCATACATATATTTTGAAGGGTATCAGCAAATATTATCCGGCAGCAATTGGCACTATTGTGCTGCTGGCATTGGTTGCATCGCTATACCCATACTGCAGGTATTATATCGACCCCGATGCTACGGCCTACTTCACCATTGCTAAAAGATATGCCGCAGGCGATTACGCCAGGGCAGTGAACGGATATTGGAGCCCGTTTTCATGCTGGCTGGTAGCTATTGATATAAATGCCGGCCTTAACGAATTTCTAGCCGCTGTTATAGTGAACACTGCTGCTGCAATAGGTTTTATATGGGTAAGCCAGGCCCTTTTCAACAGGTTTCATATAAAATCTTATTTGCAGTGGGCACTCAATTTATCTCTTGCAGTATTCTTATCGTATGCGGTTTATAAACAGCTATTTGCCGACCTGTGGGAATGCTTCTTTCTGCTACTGAGCCTGCGGATATTGCTTAGTAAACACTATACAGAAAAAAAATGGTTGTGGATAGTAAACGGGATAGCAGGCGCATTGGCCTATTTTGCCAAGGCGTATGCATTTCCATTCTTCATAGTGCATATAATGGGCTGCGGGCTAACCTTATACATGGCCTGGGAACGGAAGAATGTACGTAAATGGCTGCAAAGCTGTGTGGTGACGATAGTAGTAATGCTGGTATGCTGCACGCCCTGGATATATACCCTGCACCAGCACTATGGTATATGGATGACATCGACAGCGGGACGGCTAAATACATCCTGGTACCTGGTGGGCCATCCTTATTTTAATGACAGCATCATACATCTTTTACCACCTTCCTACAGCAATTCACCTTATTACTGGGAAGACCCATACCTGGTGAACGGCGCTACCCCACATTTCTGGACCTCAGGAAAGCTCTTCGCATTGCAAATAGTTAAAGTAGGTTACAACCTGCTGAAATTCGTTATCAGCGGCAATGAGCTATCGGCCTTTTACCTGTTTACGTGGCTGCTGGGGCTTACCATGCTTATATCGAAAAAAACGCGCTATATGTGGGGCGATAAGAGCCTTCTGCTAGGCTTTTCATTCATACTCTTTCCCCTGGGTTTTATCATCATTAATTACGAGGCAAGGTATATATGGTACACTATACCGTTGAGCATGATAGTGGGCGCACTGGTGCTGCAGAAAGTATTGCTGCATGTTGACCGGCAAAAAACACTAGGCCCAATAGCCATTTTGCTGTTTGCTTTTAGCTATATGGTTTATCCCCTTTGGGATATGCGCAGTATGATAAATGAAGGGAAAGCAGAATACGGGATGGCAGAAAGATTGAAGGAAAACAACATACAAGGCAGTTTTGCCAGCAACCTGAACCACGCGCCCGAAGTACGCAGCACAATACGCCTGGCCTACTATGCCGGATGCCCCTACTATAATATGCCATTTGAAGCTACAACCGGGCAGGTATTGGCAGAAATGAGACGGTATGGTATAAAGTACTACTTCTACTGGCCGGCATATAGTGGCGATGCATTTGTTATGCAAGACGAGCAGGGGCGGCCAATGCCCTACTGGCAGGCTAAAGAAGGACTTAAAGTGTTCTTTATCAACCGCTGATAAATATTCCGGGCAGGTATATAGTATATTTTCCTGTAATCATTACCTTTGCACCACTTTTAAAAAAATCACTCTCTTATATGGCATCAAGCAAAATACAGGAATTATTAGGCGACAAAGCCGGTTATTACCTGGAGCACACGTCGAAAACCATTGATAAATCAGTATTGCATATACCATCTCCTACTGCGGTAAGTGATGTTTGGATGAACTCTAACCGCAATATACAAACGCTGCGCAGCATACAAACCCTTATGGGCAATGGCCGCCTGGCTAATACGGGTTATGTATCTATACTTCCTGTTGACCAGGGTATAGAGCACAGTGCGGGTGCTTCTTTTGCTCCGAATCCTATCTATTTTGATCCTGAGAATATAGTGAAGCTGGCTATGGAAGGTGGCTGCAACGCTGTTGCTTCTACTTATGGTGTATTGGGTGCAGTAGCACGTAAATATGCGCACCAGATACCCTTCATCGTTAAGATCAACCACAACGAATTTCTTTCTTATCCTAATAAGTTTGACCAGATCATGTTCGGCAGTATTAAAGATGCATGGAACATGGGTGCGGTGGCAGTAGGTGCCACTATCTATTTCGGCTCAGACGAAAGCGCGCGCCAGATAGTAGAAGTTGCGAAAGCTTTTGAATATGCGCACGAGCTGGGTATGGCAACAGTACTGTGGTGCTACCTGCGTAACAGCGCCTTCAAGAAAGATGGTGTTGACTACCACACCGCTGCCGATCTTACTGCACAGGCAAACCACCTTGGTGTAACAATACAAGCTGATATCATAAAACAAAAACTGCCTACTAACAATGGTGGTTATACCGCTATGAACTTTGGCAAAACAAGCCCTAAAGTGTACAGCGAACTAACTACAGATCACCCTATCGATTTGACACGCTACCAGGTGGCTAACTGCTACATGGGCCGCGCGGGCCTTATCAACTCCGGTGGCGAATCGAAAGGAGCATCGGATATGGCTGAAGCTATCACTACTGCCGTTATCAATAAACGTGCGGGTGGCATGGGCCTTATCAGTGGCCGTAAAGCTTTCCAAAAACCAATGAAAGAAGGTGTTGAATTATTGAACACAATTCAAGACGTGTACCTGGATAACAGCATTACATTAGCGTAGTAACTAAAAGTTACAATATTCAAAAGGGGTCGCAATAGCGGCCCCTTTTCTTTTGCAATAAATTAAAATGCTATTAAAACATTCCTCCCAAACCCTTTACTGGCAACGCTTCTGGCTGCAAGCTGTTAACCAAACGTTAAACGAAAGCAAAAATTAAATAAATTACATCTTACATATAAGGTTTCTTCTGCCGGAGAGCGATAATAATGTAATAGCATTACTATACTAACGGCAGGTATAGCATATATAAAGCCTGAAAAGTGAATATTGTGCTTAAAACGATGTAAACAATTTTATTGCTAAATAACATATAAGTGTTATTATGTTTTTAAATAAAAATCTATTTCAATTCAGGGCAAGGCTACAGCCTACAGTTGCGCTTTTTACTAAAGTGAGCAATACTGCACGTGCTGCTGCCAATGAAGGATCGATAAACAATAAACCATAAGACCACATGCACATGAAACAACCGCTACACCATTTACTCTTTCCTTTTTTACCACCAGCGCATTTTATCTCCACGCAAACGCCCAATTATATAAGGGTAAGTACACAACATATTTAACCAATTTAAACCAACATAATTAACCCTATGTTCCAGAAAGTTTTCAATACAATATTGCTACTTGCCATGGTGGTAAGCACCGGATCTTTTGCCCAAACTATAATAATAGGTGCGGGGGCGTCAAGTGGTACTGCATCTAACGGCTCTACCGGCGACTCGGGCCCTATGTACCGTAGTTCCGCCACCAGTTCTTTTGTATATTCTACGCACCACTATTTATACACTGCGGCCGAACTGAGTGCTGCAGGGTTACCTGCGGGCGCCACTATTACATCCCTTGCATGGAACAAGGCGAACAATGCTGTAAGCAATTCTCCTTTCTTATTTGAGATATGGATGCAAAATGCTACACTTACAACAGCACGCACCACACCACAAACGCTTAGTACACTTACATCAACAGCCACACAGGTTTACAGCTCTTCTTCAACCAATCTGCCTTCTACAATTGGATATATAGACTTCTCTTTTAGCACACCTTTTACATATAATGGCGATGCCTTGGAGATCACCGTGAACTTTGATATTTCTTCGGGTAGTTCTCCATGGACATCGGCGGGTATATCCTGGTATAGAGATGCCATAACGGGACGTACCATATCTTATTGTGGCAGCTCGCCCAATACAACACTTAGCAATGCCAGGGGTGTAAGGCCCCAATTGCGTATAACATATGTTGACTGTGAAAAGCCGAACAATGTGACAGCAAGCAGTATTACTTCCAATTCTGCAAACTTTACCTGGAGTGCTGTACCAGGCAGCATTGGTTATGAATATGAAGTGAACACCAGCAGTACGGCGCCAACTACAGCAGGCACTGCTACTACAGCCACCACGTACAACGCTTTTGGCCTTACATCCAGCACCAACTATTTCTTCCATGTACGTAACAAATGCGATGCAACAACTTTCTCGCAATGGGAAACAATACCTTTTACAACTTTGGTAAATCCTTGTCCTTTCCCTGCTACGGTTACCTACAATACGCCGACCGCATCAACAGCCGACGTTCACTGGGATCCAGTTGCGGGCTCTCTGGGTTATGAATACGTAATTGACCAAACAACCGCTAACCCAATAGGAACAGGTACTGCCGCGGTGGATACATTTGCTATGCTTAGTGGCCTGACCGGCGGACAAACCTATTACTTCCATATACGCAATAAATGTTCATCAACAGGCGGAACATGGTCGGACTGGAATACCATACAATTCTTAATGCCTGAATGCCTAACACCAGTAAATACTTATTTCTCAGATATAACCGATACTTCAGTAGATATATACTGGTCAATAATGCCTGTAGCTAATTTGTATGAATACCAGGTTGACCTTAATCTTACCGATCCTATTGGTGCATCAGGATATGCTACTACCACAGGTATGACCGCACATGTGAAGGGATTACTATCGAATACAAAATACTATGTGCACATTAGAAGCCGTTGCTTTATTAACGACACCTCAAATTGGGCGCTTGACTCTTTTGTAACACACTATGCATGCAACGCGCCGGTACCTGTAGTTGCCAATCCCGGCTCACCTACCCCGGTAGTGAACTGGACACCGATTGATGATGCAGTACAATATGAATACAGGGTTTCGAGCAACCCTAACCACCCTCCATTTGGCGATATAACCACCACAACCACAACTATGACCACCACATTGCCAAACGATGGTAAAAACTACTACCTGCATATACGCACCAAATGCAACAGCCAATACGAATTTTCGGCATGGGCACGTGCAGACCTGCGCGTAACACCTACAGGCATTGACGTATTGGAAGATGATGCATTTGCTATAAACGTGTATCCTAACCCCGCTAAAAACAGCATTACAATAAAAGTAGCGGGTAATAAAGAGGAAGACAGCCAGGCCCAGATAACTGACATAACAGGAAAAGTTTTGTTATCAGCAGCTATTCATAGTGCTAATACTGTTGTTGATATCAGCAAATTATCGCCGGGCATATACCTGCTGAAATACCAGGGTAAGGCTAATAACCGTGTTATTAAAATAGAAAAGAATTAAGGACACATATTAAAGAGCAGTTTGTTGCTTTAATATCTGCAGGATTTAGAAGATGAGTAAACCATTATAAAATTTATAATCAGCAATCATGTCAATCAGAATTATGAAAACATTTCTTATTTGCGCCTTCGCTTTGCTGGCTTACACAGCGAAAGCACAAATAACGTATGTCAACACAGTACCCCCTTTGAATGGTGGTAATGGCCAAAGCGGCATCACATTCAATCTGCATGCGTTTAACGATATAGATATAAAGGAGATATGGGTATCGTTCGGCAGTACTTCATCACAAACAGTTGAAGTGTGGTATCACCCTACCGATTCAATAAATGGCGTACCTTCTGTAAGCACGGGTAATGGCTGGGTATCTTTGGGTACGGTTACATTTTCGCCGGCCACATCGGGCTATGGCACCATAGATCAGATACCTTACACCAATCTTAGCCTGAGTTTTTTGGGTGGTACTACGCATGGCATTTTTATATCGTCAACCAGTACTATTAACTATACCACAGGCCCGTCAAGCAGCGGTACCGAATTTTCTGATGCGAACATCAGCATCAATACAGGCACCAATGCCGGCTATGGCGGCAACCCGCCAAACTCCGCGTTTTACATAAGGCAATACAATGGTAAAATTGGCTATGAACTATCGGGCCCTGGATGCCCCGTGCCTACAGGCTTAACAGCAACCAACGTGCTCTCTACATCGGCCAACGTAAGCTGGGGTGCTGTATCGGGTTCGGCAGGATATGATTATGTAGTTGACCAGAATGCAACATACACCACAGGGCCT
>CBFGNI010000118.1:0-8825 GCA_965650105.1 uncultured bacterium
ATAAACCAAATTGGTCAAGTTGTGCCAAAGCATCATACAACCATTGAAGGCGGTCGCCTTCATTACTGCCGAGTAAAAGATATGCGGTATTCACTAATTTTATGAAAATATGGATGCAAAGATATTTTATTACAATTCTGCCCCTGCAATATTTTTTGTCGCAATATTAGGTTTTATGATGTTACCTCTCGTTATACTTAAAGACCTGCGTTTTCTCGAAATAGCGTCATTATCAATATGTTTACTTCTAGGGCTTGTTATTGGTAAAATGTTATTGTTTTTCATTGCAAAACGACCAGCGATAGCTGTTAGTAATGAAGGTGTAGAATTTGCAAATGGTTTAAAAGTCGGATGGCAGAATATTAAACGTTTTGACGTAATTGATGATCGTTATGGAACGTTTGTAAAATTTAAGGTATTTGATGCCAAAGCAATTTTAGATACAAAAAGGAGCATTGTCTACTCTTTGTTATTTAGCTTATTTAAAGACGAGATAACTATAAGACGTAATCTTTTATTTATAAAAGGGAAAAATAAAGAGATCATTAGAATTCTTCGTGATTATCAAAGCCGCTATTCTTTTAATTAAGTTTTACCGATAAATACCTGCTATTCACCGAATAGGTATCCATACATTGTATAGGAACGCACGTATATTTGTGCCTGCCATACAATAAATATGATGGCTTTACAGCATGAAACAATTTTTTAAGATGTTCTTCGCCTCAATGCTGGCGATGATTGTTACAGGGGTTATCATTGTGGGTATATCGATAGGTCTCATTGTAGGCGCTGTCAGCAAAGCTACTACCCCCGATTCTGAACCAAGTACTGTTAAGGCAAAAAGTGTATTGGTTGTTGACCTGAACCGCAATTTTCATGAATTGGGCGAGCGCAATTCATTTGCCGTATTCAACAAGGAGAATGCTTATACCGCAGGTTTGTACGATGCCTTAAGGGCTATAGAGTATGCTAAAAGCGATGATCATATTAAAGGTGTATTGATAAAACTCGCCCCAAGCCCCAATGGCTGGGCTACTATGCAGCAACTGCGCCAGGCCATTCAAAGTTTCAGGCTGGCTAATAAGTTTGTATATGCGTATGGCGAAAATATAACACAGGGGGCCTACTTTGTAGCATCGGCTGCCGATAGTGTGTATTTGAATCCAGTTGGTGATTTTGACCTTAAGGGCTTTGCCACTACCATACCTTTCTTTAAGGGTACGCTTGAAAAGCTGGAGATACAACCCGAAATATTTTATGCAGGCAAGTTCAAAAGCGCTACAGAGCCTTTGCGTGCCGATAAAATGAGCGATCCCAATCGTGAGCAGGTTACCGAATTTCTTTCTGATTTCTGGAGCGCTTATTTAAATGCGGCATCGGAGCATACACATGCTGATACGACTACTATACACCAGTGGGCAGCTACAGGTGCTATACTTTTCCCCACCGATGCATTGAATCATAAATTAGTAGATGGCCTTTTGTACTGGGATGAAGTAGAAAAGCGCATGCGCGCAAAAACCGGCACTAAAGAAGACGATGAGATAAACTATGTAAAGCTGGATGAATATGCCGATAACGTGCGCAGAAAACATAAAACTAACGATGATAAGATAGCCGTATTGTTTGCTGAAGGCGATATAGTAAGTGGCGATGGTAATGACAATGCACAGATCATATCGTCGGAAGGTATGACGGAGCAGATACGCAAGCTGGCAAAGAATGATAAGGTGAAAGCTGTGGTATTGCGCGTAAACTCTCCCGGTGGCAGCGCATTGGCATCGGAAGTGATACTGCGCGAGCTGAACCTGCTACACGAAAAAAAGCCGGTAATTGTTTCTATGGGCGATGTAGCAGCTTCAGGTGGTTACTATATCTCTTGCCAGGCCGATAGCATTTTTGCTATGCCTAATACTATAACAGGCAGTATTGGTGTATTTGGTATCATGTTCAATGCATCGAACCTGATGAAAAATAAACTGGGTGTAACATTCGACGGTGTTAAAAATACGCCTTATGCCGACTTTCCTTCACCTGCCCGTGCTATGACCGCCGATGAAATGCAACGTATGCAACGCTCGGTTGATAATACTTATGAGATATTTAAAAGCAGGGTGGCAAAAGGCCGTGGCATGAGCATGGAAAATGTGGACAGTATAGCCCAGGGCCGCGTATGGACAGGTAGCGACGCCAAAGATTTGGGTCTGGTTGATGGTCTGGGCGACCTCGACAGGGCTATTGAAAGTGCATCGAAACTGGCCAAGCTGAAAGATTACCAAATTGTTACTTATCCTTCACCTACCGACAGGTTTGAAAAAATGGTACAAAGCATGCAACGTTTTTCATCTTCGGCTATGCTAAAGGCGGCCTTGCAGGAAGAGATGGCACCCGAATATGAATATTTAAAAGAGGTAAAAAGCTTATACAACATGAATGGTAAAACAATGATGGCTTTACCGTTTAAAGTGAAAGTTTACTAAAATAAAAGTCAGGTTTTGTTAGCCCCTTGAATGTAAAATTCAAGGGGCTATTTTTTAGTAGTTCTCAAAAACCGTTTTCAATAACATGCCGTAAGTGTATATGTAAACAATTTTAAAGAAAAACAAACAAAACAAAATTTTATGAAACGTATCTTTTTGATTCCCGTAATGGCAATAGCAATGTTAGGTTTTAATGTTACTAACAGTATTGCACAGGAAAAAACCGTGATGGTAGGTGGCGCAGCAATGTACCCTTCTAAAAACATTGTTGAGAATGCTGTTAATTCGAAAGACCATACCACTTTAGTTGCCGCCGTAAAAGCCGCCGGCCTGGTTGAAACACTGCAAGGCGATGGCCCTTTCACAGTATTTGCACCCACCAATGCTGCATTTGATATGTTACCTAAAGGAACGGTTGATAACCTTGTGAAACCCGAAAATAAAGCCCAACTTACAGGTATACTTACCTACCACGTGGTTGCCGGCAAAATGAATGCAAAAGATCTTAAAGCGAAGATCAAAAAAGGCAATGGTATGGCTAAGCTTAAAACTGTACAGGGTGAAGAGCTTACGGTAATGGAAAAAGGAGGCAATATCTGGGTGAAAGATGCGAAAGGAAACACCGCGAAAGTTACAATTGCCGATGTAAACCAGAGCAATGGTGTGATACATGTGGTAGATCATGTACTAATGCCATAAGTATCTGCTGGAAAAAAGCGTTTTTTATTAGCTTCATAGTATCTTTAGGGGGAAATTCTTTTCCCCCTTTTTAATTTTTATATCCTTTGAAGAAAGAGAGTATTTCGGTATTCGATATTTTTAAGATTGGCGTTGGTCCCAGCAGCTCTCATACTCTTGGTCCCTGGCGTGCAGCCATGCGTTTTGTTGATACTGTAAAAGAGCGTGGTATTGACAATGTAGTCTCGGTAAAAGCTTTATTATACGGTTCTTTGGCTAAAACAGGCAAGGGTCATGGCACCGATGTAGCTGTAATACTTGGCTTGAATGGAGAAGATCCCGTTACTTTCGATGTGAATGAGATAACGCCAAGAATGCAGCAAATAGCTACCGAAAAAAAGCTGAACCTCGGGCTGGGAAAAGTTATCAGCTTTGACCCCGCTGCAGATGTTGTTTTCCTGATGGATGAAAGTTTGCCGTATCACCCTAACGCGGTTACATTTTTATGCTCATTTAGCAATGGAGAAGAAATAGCCGAAACATTTTATTCTATAGGTGGCGGTTTTGTAATAAAAGAAGGGGAAGAAGGTGGTGCAGGCAATGAAGTTGAGCTGCCTTTCCATACCGATAATGCTGCCGACCTGTTGCATTGGTGCCGCAAAACTGGCTTGAATATCTCTGAAATAGTAATGGAGAATGAGCATGCCTGGCGCAGTGAACAGGCTACAAAGGAGGGATTATTGAAAATATGGGGGGTAATGCGCGATTGTATCTATAGGGGGGCGCATATCGATGGTGTGTTACCCGGTGGTTTGAATGTAATACGCCGTGCTGCCAAACTGAATAAGAGATTACTGAAAGATAAAACATACAGTAACCATAAAGAATGGGTCGATGCTATTCGCAGTGGTGGACAAAGTTTCCAATATACGCTCGACTGGGTTAGTTGTTTTGCACTGGCGGTTAATGAAGAGAATGCTTCTTTTAGCCGTGTAGTAACTGCACCTACCAACGGAGCTGCGGGTGTTGTGCCTGCAGTATTGCAATATTTTATTGCTTTCTGCGATGGGTACGACGAAGAAAAGATCATCCATTTTTTGCTTACTGCATCAGAAATTGGCAGCATCTTTAAAAAAGGTGCTACGCTATCGGCAGCTATGGGTGGTTGCCAGGCAGAGATAGGTGTATCGTCGGCTATGGCTGCAGCAGCACTTACCGAAAGTCTTGGTGGTACTGCCAGGCAAGCTATGCAAGCCGCTGAAATAGCTATGGAGCATCATCTGGGCCTTACCTGCGACCCGGTTGGCGGGCTGGTGCAAGTGCCCTGCATAGAACGTAATACTATGGGTGCTATCAAAGCTATCACGGCATCGCAACTGGCATTACAAAGTAATCCTGATAATGCAAAAGTGTCATTGGATGCTGTGGTAAATACCATGTGGGAAACTGCCCTGGATATGAATCATAAATACAAAGAAACCGCTGAGGGGGGCTTGGCTACCAATATTCCGCAGAGCTTACCAGAATGTTAACAAATGACTTACTATCTTAAGGCGTGCAATTACTGCTTTACCGGATATTTTTATTTCTCTATAGATTAGGCATACGTGTCGCATCCAACTTCAATCCTAAAGCAAAAAAATGGAGGGAAGGCAGGAAACATTTGTTCGATAAGATAGCTACGGAAATGATCCGGCATGGGGAGCGGAGAATATGGATACACTGCTCATCGTTGGGCGAATTTGAACAGGGGCGGCCTATAATGGAAGCACTTCGTCGCGACTACCCACAATATAAAATTGTACTTACCTTCTTCTCGCCATCAGGCTATGAAGTGCGTAAGGATACACCGTTGGCCGATTATGTTTTCTACATGCCGCTCGATGGTAAGAAGAAATCAAAACGTTTTCTGGAGCTGGTAGATCCTGTAATGACCATTTTCGTGAAGTATGAGTTTTGGTATTACTACCTCTGCTATTTAAGCACAAGAAAATCCCCCGCATTTATTATATCAGCTGCTTTCCGAAAAGAACAAGGATTCTTCAAATGGTATGGTGGTTTGTTCCGTAAAATGCTGCGCAACTTCAATCACATCTTCGTACAAGATCAGCAATCAAAGGATTTGCTTGCGGGAATTGACCTTAAGGATGCAATAAGTGTTTCAGGAGATACCCGTTACGACAGGGTGGCTGAGATAGCTGATAACGTTAAACAATTTCCTATTGTAGAACAGTTTGCGGCAGGCAATAAATTACTGGTAGCAGGCAGTACCTGGCCCGATGATGAAAATATATTGAAAGAGAGTTTGTCAACTTTACTGAAAGGTTGGAAGCTAATCATCGCTCCTCACGAAATAGATACGCCGCATATCAAGCAGGTACAAGACCTGTTTGGCGATGCTTGTACGTTATATTCAAATCCAATAGATGCAGCCAACAAAAAGGTCTTGATCATTGACAATATCGGTATGCTTTCCAGCCTGTACAGCTATGGTTCAATAGCTTTTGTAGGTGGTGGTTTTCAGAAAGGTGGTATACACAACGCTTTAGAGCCTGCAATATTCGGCTTACCTGTGCTTTTTGGCCCTGTTTACGAGAAGTTTATCGAGGCAAAAGAACTGGTAGCAAATGGTTATGCTTTCCCTGTACATAACGCTTCGGAATTTAACAATTCATTGCAGCGCCTTACTGCTCAAGATCTTGAAAAGCTGCAAAGCGAAATAAAGGTCTATATGCAGGCCCATACTGGCGCTACTGGTAAAATTATGAGCCATTTATCGGCTAACTACCTGCGTTAGCCTACCTCCTTCAGTACATACACTATCCGTATATAATGCTTACTTTTGCGGTCTAATTTTTTATATACTTATGCCCGGAACCGAACTATTTGGAGCAGAAGAAAGGAAAGAAGTAAATGATGTACTGGAAACAGGCATCCTTTTCCGTTATGGCCATGATGCACAACGCAACGGCCACTGGAAAGCCAAAGAATTTGAAAACGAAGTAAAAAAGATAACAGGCGCTAAATATGCGCATGCAATGAGCAGCGGTTCTACTGCGGTTGCAGCAGCGTTGGCAGCAGCAGGTATTGGTGCGGGCGATGAGGTAATTGTTCCTCCGTTCACATTCATAGCTACTATCGAAGCGGTATTGTTTATAGGTGCCTTGCCTGTATTTGCTGAAATAGACGAAACCCTTTGCCTGAGCGCAGAGGGTATCAAAAAAGCCATCACACCTAAAACCAAAGGTATTTGCCTGGTGCACATGTGCGGCGGCATGGCCGATATGGATGCCATTATGCAAGTGGTAAATGAACACAACCTGATATTGGTAGAAGATGCCGGACAGGCGTTTGCCGCATCGTACAAGGGCACCCCAACAGGTTTGTTTGGGAAAGCAGGTAGTTATTCTTTCGATTTCTTTAAGATAGCTACAGCAGGCGAGGGTGGTGTATTGGTTACTAACGACGAGGAAACTTACAACAAAGCAGATTATTATTCCGACCACGGACATAGCCACGTAGGTGCTAAACGTGGTATGGAGCAACATCCGATATTAGGCTTCAATTACCGTATAGGTGAGCTAAATGCCGCTGTAGGTGTAGCCCAAACACGCCGTGTGCCACAAATACGCGAAACGAACCGTAAGTACAAGAAGATGCTGGTTGACCTGCTTTCACAAACGGAAGGTATTGGCTTTGCTAAGCTGGCTGACCCTGATGGTGACTCAGCAACATTCCTGAATTTATTAATGCCTGATACGGCTACCGCACAACGTGTAGTGGAAGAGTTCAACAATGCTGGTGTAGCAGGTTTCGATTACTGGTTCCTGAATATGTATCACTTCATTAACCAGTGGGATCATATCAAGGAAATGCGTACGGCTTCTAAACTGGCTATCGAAGTATTGGGTGCACCACAAGATTATGCTAACCTGCAATTACCAAAATCGCAGCAAGTATTGGGGCGCCTGATATCATTTGGTATCCGCTGCACATGGACTGAAGAAGACGTAAAGATCCTCGCAGCCAAAATATCCGATTGCGTTAAAAAAGTAGTTTCGGTAGCACATGCATAAGAATTTTAAGAACATTGAGAAAGTAGTTTACGGTCGCGGTAGTTTCGATACTATGGAGGGCATACTTGCTCCCGTACGCGAACAGAACGATCATTTCTTTTTATTTATAGTCGACGATTATTTCAACGGCAAAGAATTGGCTAAACGCCTGCCTGCAACAGAAGCAGATGTTATCAAATTCATAGACGTTGATCCGCACGAACCAACAACCGAGCAAATAGACAACCTGCGCGATGAAATATTGTCAAGCAAAGGTTTGCCATCAGGCGTTATAGGTATTGGTGGTGGCAGCATTATGGATATTGCGAAAGCCATATCACTTATGTTTACGAACGAAGGTTCATCAACTTTATACCAGGGCTTGAACCTTATAAAAAAACCGGGCATCTATCACTTGGGTGTACCAACTATTTCAGGTACAGGAGCAGAGGTTTCTATGACCGCAGTATTGACTGGACCCCAAAAGAAGCTAGGTCTTAAATGTGATTGGACTGTATTCAACCAGGTGATACTGGATCCTGAATTAATAGCAAGCGTACCAACCGGTAAATGGTTCTACACAGGTATGGATACTTATATCCATTGCATAGAATCAGAAAGCGGTATCCTGAACAATGCATTTAGTCATGCGTATGCAGAGCAATCATTAAAGCTTTGCCGCGATATATATACGGGCCCTGATGCAGGACAAACACCGGAGAATGATGATAAGCTGATGGTAGCCTCGTTAATGGGCGGTCTTAGTCTTACTTATTCTGAAGTAGGTGTATGCCATGCGTTGTCTTACGGCTTGTCAAAAATATTAGGCGAAAAGCACTGCTATGCTAACTGTATCGCCTTTCAGCATTTGGAAGATTATTATGGCGATGCACTGATAGAGTTCAACGCTATGCTAAAGAGACACAATGTAACGCTGCCACAAGGCTTAGCTAAGAACTGGAGCGACGAGCAGATAACGGCTATGGCGCATGTAGCATATAATCTGCCACACATGTGGAACCACGCCATTGGCCCCGATTGGAAAGAAAAAATATCTATTGATACTATAAAAGCGCTGTACCAGCGTATGTAATTATGAGCGCAAAAAAAATTGCAGTAGGAAATATTAGTGTAGGTGCCGATGAGTTATTCCTTATCTCAGGCCCTTGTGTTATAGAAGATGAGCTGACCATGATGAAAACAGCAGAAATGCTGAAAGAAGTGGGCGAGCGTATGAACCTGCCTATCATCTACAAATCATCTTTTCAAAAAGATAACCGCAGCAACCTGAGCTATTACGATGGGCCTGGTTTGGATAAAGGCATAAAAATACTGGCGAAGATCAAAGAACAATTTGGCTTCCCTGTATTGACGGATATTCATTACCCCGATCAGGCAGCACCTGCTGCTGAGGTTTGCGATGTGATACAAATACCTGCTTATCTGTGTATGCAATCGGGCTTGTTGAAAGCCGCTGCTGCAACAGGTGCAGTTATCAATATCAAGCACGGCCAGTTCCTGGCTCCTGAAAACATGAAGCACCCGGTAGGTAAGTGTGTGGATGCAGGTAATGATAAGATCATCCTTACAGAACGCGGCTATACTATGG
>CBFGNI010000119.1:0-8769 GCA_965650105.1 uncultured bacterium
CGCGCGAGAATTTGTCTTCTACCTTTACACGCAGTGGTTTGCTGTAGTATTGGTACGACGGTGTACAAACGATCATGAAAATATATTCATCTGCAACTTTAACACCCAAGCGTTCTTCCGATGCTATCATGAAGGGACGTATGTATAATGCACCGTCAGCTTCTTCCGGTACCCATGCTCCGTCCAACTGTACTAATTGGTGCAAGGCTTCCATGAACAGGCCTTTGGGAACTTCCGGCATGCACAGGCGTTGTAAACTTTTCTGAAAACGGCTATAGTGTTTTTCAGGACGGAAGATGGCTATTTTACCATTTTCCATCTGGAAAGCTTTCATGCCTTCAAACACTGTTTGTCCGTAGTGCAGGCACAATGCAAATGGGCTCATTGATAAGTCTGCAAAAGGAACAATACGGCTATTATGCCATTGCTTGTCTTTGTATTCAGCAATGAACATGTGCTCTGTAGGTTGCACACCAAAGGGTATTGACTTTGTTGCTTTTACATGTCTTTCGGGCTGTGCCGAGATAGAAATGGGATAGTCCATAATACTTATTTTAAAGATTTTTCTAATTCTGCATTTGCAGGTAAACTATTTATTGATTCTTCTTTCAATTCTTTTACTATTGCATCATTTGCTTTATGCTGTTGGCGGTAACCTCTGTTTACCAGGAATACACCCAGCATAATAGTAGCAAAGGCGAGTGCTGTAAACCATGTCAGCGGTTCATTTAAAATGAAATAACCAAGTATTACCGCTACCAACGGATTGACATACGCATAGGTTGATACAAGCGCTACAGGCAAATGCTTCAAGGCAAACATGTATGCTGTATATGCCAACACCGAACCGAATATGATAAGGTATAATACTGCCCAAAGTGCATCGGGTTGCCATAGTACCAGGTTGTCATAATTATCCATAAACGGGCTACCGGCAAAAAGAAATATACCGCCAAATAATACTTGCAGCCCTGAATTGAATATTGGGTTGACCTTAGAGGTGTTCTTTTTGTTGACAACACTCCCTAGTGCCCAGCTAGATGTGGCTAAAAATAAGCAGGCAATGCCCAGAAGGTATTGTGTATTGCCAAACTGGCTAAGATCGTCTTTGAAGATAAGTGCAATACCTGCAAAGCCGAGCAGCATTCCCAAAATAATAGATGCATTTATTCTTTCGCCTTTTACCGTAGCAAGATTAATGATAACTGTGACGATAGGCATCATGGAACAGATAAGCGCAGCTATACCGCTTGGTACATATTTTTCAGCCCAGCTTACCAATCCATTGCCAACAGTTATGAGCAGGAAGCCAACAAGCATCTGTTGTTTTATGTTTTTTGCTGAAAGGTCTGCTTTGCGCTGCATGCCATAACCTATACCCATTATTATTAGTGCAGAGGTTGTTTGCCGTACCGCAGCCATCAGGAAAGCAGGATAGTGCAATACAGCTACCCGTATAGCGAGATAAGTAGTGCCCCATACTATTGCTATAAAAGCTAATGCCAGGTATGCTTTTGTTTGTGTCTTCATTTAACAGGACAAAATTGAATTGATTTTTTGAAACAAAACAGATACAATTTTCGTAATTTCGACCAGAACAGTTTTTTTATGAAGATTGATGTAAAAGGCAAAAACGAACACCTGTATCTGCATATTGCTGAACATATTGAAAGGCAAATAATGGATAATGTGCTGAACATGGGCGACAAACTACCTTCCGTACGCGTAACAAGTAAACAGCATGAAGTGAGTATGAGCACTACGCTGCAGGCATATTACCACCTGGAGGGTAAAGGGCTTGTAGAATCACGTCCGCAATCTGGTTATTATGTTTGTTACAATCCTTTACGCTTTCCGCAAAAAATAGAAAAGAGTACACCCAGGCAAGCTCCTAACAGTAAAAATGTAGAAGCAATTATTTCAGAAGTGTATGATGATTTTTCCATGCCCGATGTAATACGCTTTTCATCTAGTGTTCCTGCTACGGAAATACTACCCTTGGCTAAACTTAATAAAGCAATGATACAGGCCATGCGCGAACTGCCTGACAATGGTGTATCGTACGAGGATATACAAGGCAACCTGGCGCTAAGAAGGCAGGTTGCAAGGTTTTCAGCAAATGCAGTAGGTAACCTGCAGCCCGATGATATTGTAACAACCGCCGGTTGTATGAATGCCATAGCTTATTGCCTCATGGCGCTTACCAAGCCTGGTGATACCATAGCGGTTGAAAGCCCCGTATATTTTGGTACTATACGCTTTGCACAAAGTATAGGTTTGAAATTGATAGAATTGCCAACCGACCCCGATACAGGGGTAGATCCTGATGACGTAAAGAAGGCGGTAGAAAAGCATAATGTGAAGGCCTGTTATTTTGTTACCAACTTTAGCAATCCCACAGGCTACTGCATGCCCGATGAGCAAAAAGAAGCGCTGGTGAAATTACTATCTCGCCACGGTGTGCCATTGATAGAAGACGATATATATGGTGACATATATTTTGGGCAGAAAAGACCTAAGAGTTGTAAAAGCTTTGACGAAGAAGGTAATGTACTTTGGTGTAGTTCCGTATCTAAAACATTAGCACCGGGTTATCGTATCGGCTGGGTAGCGCCCGGTAAGCATAAGGATAGGGTGAAAAGCTTAAAGCTGTATCATAGCATTACATCTGCCAGCATACAGCAAGCAGCAATCGCTAACTTCCTGGCAACGGGCAGGTACGAGCACCATCTGCGTAAGCTCAGGCAAATAATGCACGCTAACAGCTTGCATTGCAGGCGTGCTATTGGTGATTATTTCCCCGAAGGTACAAAGGTAAGTAACCCACAGGGTGGGTACATATTATGGGTAGAGTTAGCGAAGCATATAGATACCTACCAGTTATATCGAGAGGCTATTGAACAGAAAATAAGTATAGCACCAGGCAGTATGTTCACATTGCAAGACAGGTACCGCAACTGTATGCGCCTTACTTATGGTATGCAGTGGAAACCTGAAGTGGAAAGGGCAATGAAACGATTGGGTGGTCTGGTTAAAGGAATGATGTAAATTATTTTTTCTCTTTTTTAGACTTTCCACTATTCCTGTCTTTCTTCCGTACTACCAACCATTCATCCAGATTTACATTGAATGGCATTTGGCCTATTTGTACAATAGCGCGTTTATCGCGTACTTCGGTTAACGTACCCACCTGATGGTTTATCTTGTTGCGTACAAGGTCGCCTATTTGTGGGTTGTTGCCGGTTACTTCATAGTTCTTGTCGGCCTTTCTTGCCATGGCTTCATTAGCTTGTATCTGCTTCTTCTTGAACAGTACATTTTCTGCAGCTGCAATTACATCCTGCTTGTTTTCGGCCTTTTTCCAATCGTGGATTATCTGTTTAAACTTACGCTCCATGTCGCGCAGGTAGTCGAGCTCTTCTTTTTTTATCTGGTTTTGCAGCTTTATGGTGGTATAGTGCTGCTTCAGTTTTTCTTTATCTATCAGTTCTTCGTAATTGCGATTCAGGCGTTCGTTCTCTTTCAGCAGCCTGTTTACCTCTTTTTCTTTTTCTGTTAGCTGTTGCGCCTGCTGCTCGGTTTGGTGCAGCATCTTATCCAGCTTAAAGTGGCCACGGTCAGTTATCTGTCTTGCACGGTCTATTATCTGTGGCGATAAGCCACTGCGTTGTGCAATAGCAAATGTGTATGAGCTACCAGGTTTGCCAATGGTTAGTTGATATAGTGGTTCCAGTTTCGCCTCATCAAAAGCCATGGCGCCGTTCACTATGCCCTGCACTTTGCCCGCCATTACTTTCAGGTTCAGGTAGTGCGTGGTGATAATACCCAGTGCATGTCTTTTTGCCAGTTCTTCAACTATCGCTTCGGCAAATGCACCACCCAGGTTAGGGTCAGAGCCGCTACCCAGTTCATCGATAAAGAATAGCGTCTTACCATTGGCAAAATCCATGAAATAGCGCATATCGCGCAAGTGGGCGCTATAAGTACTCAATTCATGCTCTATCGACTGGGTATCGCCGATATGTATCATGATCTGCTTAAAGATGCCCATCTCCGAATTCGGATCAACAGGCACCAGCAAGCCTGCCTGCATCATTAGTTGCAGCAAACCCACCGTCTTCATCGATACCGTTTTACCACCGGCATTCGGGCCGCTGATAATCAATATGCGTTGGTTCCTGTCGAGTTTGATATTGAGTGGTATAATTGGTTTGCCACTTTGCTTGTTGTGCAAGTATAACAGCGGGTGGTATGCCTTCACCAGCTCAAAACCCGGGTGCGGGCTTAACCTTGGCATCTCACCATTCATATCAATAGCCAGCAGTGCTTTAGCGCGTATAAAATCGTAAATGCCGGTTAGGTTATAGTATGCTGCCAGTTGTGGCTGGTAACCTGATAGTGAAGCTGTGGCCTGCGCCAGTATGCGGTGTATTTCCCTGCTTTCAGCACGCTCCAGCGAGAATATTTCGTTATTCAGTTCTATTGTTTCTTCAGGCTCAATGAATACTGTTTTTTGTGAATCGCTTTCACCATGCAGTATGCCTTTTACTATGCGCTTATGTTCTGCAAAAATGGCAACTGTACGGCGGCCATTCAAAAAGCCTTCCGATATATCGGCCAGGTAGCCCTGCTTGCTTAGCTTGCGAATGATGCCTTCAAACACTTTGCGCAATTGTTGCCGTTGAGATGCAAGTTCCATACGTATCTGCATCAGTTCGCGCGATGCATTGTCGCGTACAACGCCGCGGTCATCTATTACTGCATTTATCAGGTCAGCTATCTCTTTCTCATAAGTAATTTTTTCAGCCAGCGCCCGAAGGTGTGGGAATAATTTATCGTGCCTTTTGAACCATAACAGGATATCTTTTATGGTAATGGCCAATTGTTTTAAGGCAAGCAATTGCTCACCTGTCAATACTGCTCCCGATACTGCTAAAAGCTTGAGCTCTTTCTGAATATTATGCGTAAAGTCGTTTGGAAAGTAGTCGCTACCTCCCAATACATTTTTAAATTCATTCGTTTGCTGCAAAGCCTTTTCCACATATTCCATCCTGGTGTTGAACTTCAGTTGTTCAACACGTTCGTGTGCAGCATCAGTCCTGCATTTCTGTTTCAGTAACCGGCATATTTTATCAAATTCCAACGCTTCTGCGGCATGCGCAGGGTACAATTGCATCATGTCTAAAATCCTCTCGAAGTGCAAATTTACATATAACAATCTGTTGTGACAGCCATCAAGTTAAATTCCGTTATATTGCAGTTACCGATTATTTCAATGAGCAATTACGACTGGCTGATATCAAGATTAGATGCTTTTATCCGCAAATACTATATAAACCAACTTCTACGCGGCTCACTGGTATTGCTGATATGCTTATTATTATACATACTTACTATAAGTGTGGGTGAGTACTATTTGTACCTTCCCGTTTGGCTGAAGTTGACGCTGGTCTCATTATTTGTGGTTTTAGGGCTCGTAGCATTGGCTGTATGGGTCATCAGGCCATTGGTTAAGATGGCAAGGTTGGGTAAGGTCATTTCGTACGAACGGGCAGCCGTAATTGTTGGTCAGCACTTCCCGGAGATAAGCGATAAACTGCTGAACATATTACAACTTAAGAATAGTTATGAAGGCAGTAGCAGCCGCGAACTAGTAGAAGCCAGCATCGATCAGAAAGCTGCTCAAATATCAGTTGTTCCCATTACATCAGCTGTCGATCTTTCTAAGAATAGAAAATACCTGCCTTATTTATTACCTCTGGTTCTGATAGGCATATTTATTTTGGTAGCAGCACCCAATGTATTCAAAGATGCATCAGCAAGGTTATTGCAACCCACTAAAGAATTTGAAAAACCTGCGCCTTTTAAGTTTATCGTTACCAGTCAGCCTTTAAAAGCTGTACGTAACGGTGATTTTCTTTTAAAGGCAGAAGCGCAGGGCAATGCATTACCGGCAGATATGTCGGTAGTTATTGGCGATGAGGTAATACCTATGCGTACTGCTGATAAAGGATTTGAATATAGCTTTAGGAATGTAACGGCCGATGTGAATTTCAGGCTACTAGCAGCGGGGTTTTATTCACAGCCATTTAAACTGGCCGTTGTGCAGAAGCCTTTATTAAAAGCATTTAAGGTTAGTCTCGATTACCCTGCTTACACAGGCAAAAAAGATGAAACACTAAATAGTCTGGGCGATATGACTGTGCCTGCCGGTACGTTGGTGAGCCTGGCCTTTGTTACTGAACATACTGATGCTGCGACTATACGTCTTGGTAATGGCGCATCCACTGCTTTACCAAAACAGGCAGGTTTGTTTGGTGCGCAGTACAGGTTCCTGAACGATACCAGTTTTACCCTGGCCTTAAGCAATAACCAATCGGCTGTAGTTGATAGCTACCATTATAATGTAAATGTGATACCCGATGAATACCCCGTTATTCAAATGCAGGAATTCAGGGATAGTGTTTCTGGTACGCAAATACTACTAAATGGTACTGCGGGCGATGATTATGCGATAACTAAAGTGTTGTTCCATTATCAAATAAATGATGGTAATAATAAAGAGCTTTTAAACAAAAGTATCTCGCTTAAAACTGCGGGTGGTGCACTTACAGAATTTCAGCATTATTTCGATATACAGGTACTGAACCTGCAACCGGGACAAAAACTGACCTACTATGTTGAGGCATGGGATAATGATGGCGTACATGGCAGCAAGGCATCGCGCAGCGAAATGATGAGCTACCAGATGTATAACCCTGAGCAGCTGGATTCGGCCATTAATGAGAATGCTGAGCAGATCAATTCTGGCCTTAGCAATAGCGCCCAACATACCGAGCAATTGCAGAATGAATATAAAGACATGCAGTCGAAGCTATTGCAGTCGGAAGGTATGGAATGGGAGCAGCAACAGAAGCTGCAAGATCTTGGCAAAATGCAGCAGCAGTTAAAAAATCAGATGGATGCTGTAAAAAAACGCCTTGACGAACAAACTCAGCAAAGCAAACAAAAAGAATACAGCCAGGATGTAAAAGACAAGCAGGAAGACCTGCAAAAGCAGATGGACAACTTGCTGAATAAAGAACTGGCAGAGCAAATGAAGCGTCTGCAAGAGTTGATGAAGCAACTAAATAAAGACCAGGCTTTCCAAACTATGAAGCAACTGGAACAAGAGAATAAGCTCTTCAATATGGATCTGGAGCGTATGCAGGAACTGATGAAGCAACTGGAAATGCAGATGCGTATGGAAGACATGGCCAATAAAATGGATGAATTGGCAAAAAAACAAAGCGACCTGAAGGACAAAACAGATAAAGGACAGAAGAATAGCGACGCACTGAATAAAGAACAGCAAGACCTGAAGAAAGAGCTGGATAATGCTATGAAAGAAGACATGAAACAGATGGACCAGCTGAATAAGGAAATGCAGAAGGAGCAAAATATGGAAGATGCCAAGCAGGATGGTAAAGAAGCGCAACAGGATATGCAAAATAGCAGCGATCAGCTAAGTAAAGACCAGAAGAGTAAAGCGAGCCAGTCGCAAAGTAAAGCCGCACAGAACCTGCAGGATATGGCTAAGAAAATGCGCGATGCTGCAGGGGGAATGGATATACAACAGATAGATATAGATATAAAAGCAGTAAGGCAAATACTTACCAATCTTATGCGCCTGTCTTTCGACCAGGAACAGCTAATGAATAAGAGCCGTAATACACCCACCACCAGTCAGAATTACATTGCCAATCAAAAAGAACAAAGCAGGCTGCACAATAATTCAAAAATGATACGCGATAGTCTTTTTGTCTTGAGTAAAAGATTATCAAAACTTTCGGCAACTGTTAATAAAGAAACAACTGAGCTTGAAAAGAATATGGGCGCCTCGCTGGATGCGCTTGAAGGCAGAAGGGTAGGTGATGCATTGACACGCCAGCAATATGTAATGACTCACACCAACAACCTGGCTTTGATGCTGAATGAAATGCTATCAAATCTTATGTCGATGAAAGCTCAGGCGCAAGGTTCGAAGGGTAGTTGCAGTAAACCGGGAGGGAAGACTCCTAAGCCTGGTGCAGGGCAGCAAATGAGCGATATTATCAGTAAACAACAACAGCTAGGCGACGCAATGCAACAAATGCAAAATGCTCAAAAACAGAAACAAGGGAGTAGCGGTAAACCCGGTAATAGCAGTGGTAAAGAAGGTGAAGGCAATGGTGAGAATGGCAATGCCGAACAACTGGCACGTATGGCAGAACAGCAGGCAGCTATACGCAGGCAATTGCAACAGCTAAATAGTTTGCTAAATAGTAAAGGGATAGGCAATGCAAAAGAAATAAAGGACATACAGGAGAAGATGGATAAAACTGAAACAGACCTTGTAAATAAAAGATTGAGCAGCGAAATGCAATTGAGGCAGAGAGAGATACTTACGCGTTTATTACAAGCTGAAAAATCGCTGAGGGAGCAGGAGCAGGATGATAAGCGTTCTTCGAAAGGTGGGGAAGAGATTTCAAGGCCTGTGCCGGCTGAATTGCAAAGGTATATGAACGAGCGCCAGCAGCTACTTGATATATATAAGACAGTTCCTCCTCAACTAAAGCCATATTATAAAAATATGGTTGAGCAATACTATAGGAATATAGGTAAAAATTAGTAAAAAAAGACAGTTTTATAACTAATTTATTAATAGATATTTAATTACATTTTAATGTTTATTTAATATGGTTAAAGCTGTGTTAAATTGTTGATTTTCAATTAAATAATCCAACCGTT
>CBFGNI010000120.1:0-8751 GCA_965650105.1 uncultured bacterium
GCGCTCACCGCCTCTTTCGCCGCCACGTGCATTATCACGGCCACCGAAACCTGCAGATCCTTCTGGGCGTCCACCTTTACCGCTTGCGCTGCTTGTACCACCAATGTTTGGAGATAGATCGCGTTTGCCGTAAACCTCACCTTTACATATCCATACTTTGATACCGATTTTACCATATACGGTAAGAGCGAAAACAGAAGCATAGTCAATATCCATACGGAAAGTGTGCAATGGCGTACGGCCTTGCTTGTACTCTTCAGAACGAGCAATTTCAGCACCACCCAAACGGCCACCTACTTTTATTTTAATACCTTCGGCACCCATACGCATTGCTGTAGAGATAGCCATTTTAAGTGCACGCTTATAGCTAACACGGCTCTCTAACTGGCGGGCGATGGTTTCACCTTCTATATTAGCATCCAGTTCAGGACGACGGATCTCCATAATGTTGATCTGTACATCATCTTTACCGGTAAGTTTCTTCAATTCTTCTTTAATACGATCAACTTCAGTACCGCCTTTACCTATAATGATACCAGGCTTAGAAGTATGGATAGTAACGATCAGCTTGCCCAATGTACGCTCGATAACGATACGAGATACGCCACCTTTGTTGATACGTGCATTCAGGTAAGTACGGATTTTATGATCTTCAACAAGTTTCTGACCGAAATCCTTTTTCTCGCCAAACCACATTGAGTCCCATCCGCGGATGATGCCCAACCTGTTACCTATAGGATTAGTTTTTTGACCCATTCGTTTGTATTATTATAAAGTTGAATGTTTTTATTATGCGTTTACGTTTACTGCCGCGCGGCTATCAACAATGACAGTAATATGGTTGCTGCGCTTACGTATCCTGTACGCACGGCCCTGAGGTGCAGGGTTCATACGCTTGATAACGCGGCCACCATCTACAAAAATTGTTTTAACGTACAAGTTAGCGTCTGCTACATCTACACCTTCATTCTTCACTTTCCAGTTAGCAATTGCACTAAGCAAAAGCTTTTCCAGAGGTACAGAGGGATGTTTGGTGCTAAATTTTAATGTATTCAGCGCTTTTTCTACATCATTGCCACGAATAAGATCTGCCAGCAGACGCATTTTGCGAGGCGATGTAGGATAGTTGCGTAAACGAGCTACAGCTTCCATTTTATTAGTTATTACTTATTACTGCCCACCTGAAGATGAGGCAAATGTTTTATTAATTATTATTTGGTACCGCTATGTCCTTTAAAGTTGCGGGTAGGAGCAAATTCACCCAGTTTGTGGCCTACCATGAACTCTGTAACATACACAGGGATAAATTTATTACCATTGTGCACGGCAAAAGTTTGACCCACGAAATCGGGGGTGATGGTAGAACGACGGCTCCAGGTTTTTATAACACCTTTTTTAGCTTTGCCATCGTTTACTGCAATTACCTTACGCTCCAGCTTAGCATCTACATAAGGACCTTTTCTAATTGAACGAGCCATTTATTATTGACTTAGTTTATGTTTATGATTAGGCGGTGATTACCGTTTATCAAAAAAAATTAAAGTTTCTTTCCGTTGCGGCGTTGGATGATCAGTTTATCCGAACCTTTCTGCTTACGTGTTTTTTCACCTTTAGCATATTTACCGGTGCGGCTACGTGGATGACCACCTGATGACCTACCTTCACCACCACCCATCGGGTGATCTACAGGGTTCATCGCAACACCACGGTTACGTGGGCGGATACCCTTCCAACGGTTACGGCCTGCTTTACCCATTGATTGCAGAGCGTGATCGCTGTTTGATACTGTACCAACTGTTGCGATACAAGTGCTCAATACTTTACGAAGCTCGCCTGAAGGCATTTTCAGTACGCAATATTTTTCTTCTTTAGCGTTCAGTTGTGCATAAGTACCAGCCGAGCGTGCCATAGCACCGCCATGACCGGGTTGCAGTTCAATATTATGAACAACTGTACCTAAAGGCATATTTTTAAGTGCCAATGCATTACCAACCTCAGGTGCAACGCTTACACCACTTATTACAGTAGCACCTACTTGCAAACCTTGAGGGGCAAGGATATAACGTTTTTCACCATCAGCATAGCTTAGCAAAGCGATGAAAGCTGAACGGTTAGGATCGTACTCGATAGTTTTAACGGTAGCTGGTATATCGTTTTTATCGCGTTTAAAATCGATTTTACGATACATCTTTTTGTTACCGCCGCCTATATAGCGCATAGCACGACGACCTTGAGCGTTACGGCCACCGGTACCAGGCAATGGTTCCAGCAAGCTTTTTTCAGGCTCATTAGTGGTAACTTCTGCATAAGCGTTACCGATCCTCCAACGTGTACCGGCTGTAACCGGTTTATATTTACGTAATGCCATTTTCTAAATTCTTTTTTTCAGATCTATATTGAGAATAAATCTATTGAATCACCTTCAGCAAGTTTAACTACTGCTTTCTTGTAAGAAGGCTTAATGCCTTGAATATATCCGGCTTTAGTAAAGCGGGACTTGCGTTTGCCAGGTACAACTATCGTGTTCACATCATCAACCTTCACACCGTAAAATTCTTCTACAGCTTTTTTGATCTCCAGCTTGTTAGCCTTTTTATCCACCACGAAGGTGTAGCGGCTACTACGCTCCATCTGGTTGTTTACCTTTTCGGTAACTACCGGCCTTACCAAAACGTTAGCGAGTTTCATTTTTTAATACTATTTCGGTTTACGAAAATCTTTTAAATTAATTATGCTACAGCAGTTTCTGTTTCTTCTACATTGAACATCTTCGCTGCAGATTCAGTGAATATTATTACTTGTGCATTAACAAGATCATAAGTATTCATATCGCTCAGCACAACTGTCTTATTCCTGCTCAGGTTGCGTGCACTCAGGTAAACATTATTGTCATACTCAGGTATAACAAACAATGATTTTGGCGTAGTGTTATTATTCAGCTTGCCTATCATACCTGCGAAATCTTTAGTTTTTGGCGCCTGAAGATTCATATCTTCTACTACCATTATTTTATTTTCGCGCGCTTTGTGTGCAAGAGCAGACATTTTAGCCAGATCTTTTACTTTACGGTTCAACTTGAAGTTGTACGCATGTGGTAACGGACCATTAACTGTACCACCACCCTTATATAATGGGTTGCGGATATTGCCCTTACGAGAGCCACCTGTACCTTTTTGGCGGTGCAGTTTCTTAGAAGAACCGTGCACTTCAGCACGTGTCTTGGTTTTGTGTGTACCCTGGCGCCTTGCAGCAAGATATTGCTTCACTGCCAGGTAGATGCAATGGTCGTTTGGCTCGATACCAAAAATATCGTCTGGCAGTTCTACTGAGCGGCCTGTCTTTTCGCCTTTGCTATTAAATACGTCAACTTGCATGACTAAAATTAATTCTGAATTAAAACAATAGATCCGTTATGGCCTGGTACAGAACCTGTAACTAATATATAGTTCTGCTCAGGAAATACTTTTACAACACGCAGAGATTTGATCTTAACGCGATCGCCACCCATGCGGCCAGCCATGCGCATACCTTTAAATACGCGGCTAGGATATGATGAACCACCGATAGAACCGGGAGCGCGCTGACGATCGTGCTGGCCGTGAGATGCCTCACCCACACCACTAAAACCGTGACGCTTAACAACACCCTGGAAACCTTTACCTTTAGTAACACCTACTACGGCAACCTTATCGCCTTCGGCAAATATTTCGCAAGTGATGTTTTCACCAACTTGTTTATCAATAGAACAGTTACGGATTTCTTTTACGATAGACTTAGGCGTAGTATTTGCCTTAGCGAAGTGATTTTGCATTGCCTTAGGAGTATTTTTCTCCTTAGCCTCGCCGTAAGCGATTTGCAACGCATCATAACCGTCGGTATCTACGGTTTTCTTTTGAGTAACCACACAAGGACCAGCTTCGATAATGGTGCAGGCTGTCTGCTTACCATTCGGCTCAAAAATACTGGTCATGCCGATTTTTTTACCAATTATACCTTTCATTTTCTTATAGTTTAGCCAAGCGCCCGGGTGCCTTAATTTGTGTGGACCGGGATTAGCCGTTTATCAATTTTTTAAAGAACGCTTTTTAAAGCTGTTACGCTTTAATTTCTACCTCTACGCCACTTGGTAAATCAAGCTTTGAAAGAGCATCTACTGTGCGAGAAGAAGATGTATATATATCCAACAAACGCTTGTGCGTGCAAAGTTGGAATTGCTCACGTGCTTTTTTGTTAACGTGCGGTGAGCGCAATACTGTAAAGATCTTCTTATCTGTTGGCAAGGGAATAGGGCCTGTAACCACTGCTCCCGTGTTGCGCACAGTTTTAACGATTTTCTCTGCAGACTTATCAACCAGGTTGTGGTCGTAAGATTTCAGTTTTATTCTGATACGCTGTGACATACTTATAAATATCTTCTTTCCCGTAAAATTTGGGACTGCAAAGGTAAAGACTTGTTTCTATTCAACAAAATATTTTTAAAGAAAATTTCATATTCGTTTAGAACTAAGTCCATATTGTAATTGCAGCCATAATAATCGGGCTGCGAATTTCCGATGTTTTTATGGATTTTCCATATTAAATCCAGTCTTGGATAATATATAAACCACTTGATCATTTTACTTAGGGCACCCGTAATCATTTCTTTATCAGGTAAATGGGACCTATTTTCGTGTCATTCTTTCAATATGAGACCCTTTCTATCCTTGTTATTTTGTTTACTTGGCTGTGTATTTACCTGCTATGCGCAAGGCGCAGACAGCATTTATAACTACGCTGAACAGTTGCCTGAATTCATGGGCGATTATAATATTTACAAGCTTACCCATTTAAAATATCCTGAAGAAGCTTTAAAAGCTGGCACTGAAGGAAGGTGCACCATAAAATTTGTCATTGATACCGGTGGGTCGGTTAAAAATATCATTGTTAATAGAAGCGCTAATCCCATTCTCGACTCTGAAGCGGTGCGCTTTGTTAGCGCAATGCCTAAATGGAAACCAGCAAAACATAGAGGAACAAAAGTAAATTGCTACCAACTGCTGGTTATTCCTTTCAGTTTAAAAGATATAGGCAAAACGCTGCAATGTGATAGCATTTATGAAAAGATGCCTGAATCTCCATTTGATTGGCAAGAGTATTACCGCAAGAACTTCCGATATCCAACATCCAAAAAAGATATTAAACATGGCTCTGCAAATGTCCAATTTGTAATAAATGAGGATGGCAGTATTACACGCCCAAGAATCCTGACCAAAGATGTGCCTTCCTTTGCAGTAGAAGAGATCATTCGCCTAACAAATGAAATGCTACCATGGAAACCTGGTTGTCAAAACGGACAAAATGTAAAAGTTTATTTTACCTTACCTATTAGATACTAATCCATGAAAGTACGTCTCGGCAATCGCAAGTTAAATATCTGGCAATTATTGACTAAACTGCCTGAATTGATTGGCTTGTTAGTTAATATCGGGATATTCAAAAATCCTATTACCGTACTAAAGCTGTACCTAACAAAGAAAAAAGTACCTGAATATATCAAACTCCGAAACAGTTTCCACATCTATCTTTCCTCACATCCTGAAGATATTGTAACGGCGGTAGTTGTATTTTGCAAGCACGATTATGGTACCGATTTCGCTGGTAAAAACATCATCGATATTGGTGCCAATATTGGTACTTTCTCATTATTTGCGGCACTAAAAGGCGCTAAAAAAATAGTGGCTATCGAGCCTGGACAGGAGGCTTTCGATACTTTTAAAAGATCTATTGCTGCGAATAACTTACAGAATGTCATCACGCCCATTTTCGCAGCTGCTACCGCCCATGATGGCGATAGCATGCGTTTCCCTACCCGGTCATCACCTAACAATACCGCTAATGAAAATGAGCATAGCATTGCTATACATACCGTTAGTTTAGCTACTATCATACAAAGCCACTTTACGGCCATAGACCTGTTGAAAATAGATTGCGAAGGCGGTGAGTATGACATACTGTACAATGCCACAGAGGCTACCTTAAAGCTTATTAAACAGATACGTATGGAACTGCATGGTGCTGCCAAAGATAAAGAGGCACTACTACGCCACCTGCAACAAAAAGGTTTCCGCCTCGATAGCCACCAGCATGACAATGCATGGCTTACCAATACTGTGGCTTAATACTCGTACTTATCCTTCCAGCAGTTACGCAGGTAATCTCTTAAGCGGGCTTCAGTAGCATTGTTACCGGGATCGTAGAACTTGGTACCTGCAATTTTATCAGGTAAAAATTCCTGATCGATAAAATTACCGGGGAAATCGTGGGCATATTTATAACCTTTTCCGTAATCCATCTTCTTCATAAGCCCCGTTGGCGCATTGCGTATGTGCAATGGCACCGGCAGGTCGCCAGTTTTATTTACAATCGATTGGGCTTTGCCAATGGCCATGTAAGAAGCATTGCTTTTGGCCGATGATGCCAGATAGGTGGCACATTGCGAAAGAATAATACGGCTTTCAGGGAAGCCGATCATATCCACAGCCTGGAACGTAGTTGTAGCCAGTAAAAGCGCATTGGGGTTTGCATTACCAATATCCTCACTTGCTAATATTACCATACGCCGGGCAATAAATTTAGCATCTTCCCCACCCTCTATCATACGTGCCAGCCAATACACCGCCGCATTGGGGTCGCTACCACGTATCGATTTAATAAAGGCCGAGATGATATCGTAATGCTGTTCGCCATTTTTATCGTACAAAGCCATTTTTTGCTGCACAATATCCTGCACCAGTTGGTTTGTCAATGTATCAACACCATCCGGCAATGAAGAGGCAATAAGCTCCAGCAGGTTTAATAATCGCCTCGCATCTCCCCCACTCAACTGTAATAATGCTTCCCACTCACCTATTTTCAGGTGCTTTGAGTGCAACCATTCATCTTTTTCCATTGCCTGGTTTACCAGTTCCATCAGGTGCTCTTCACTAAGAGGTTTTAGTACATATACCTGGCTACGGCTTAGTAAGGCGCTAATCACCTCGAAAGAAGGGTTTTCTGTGGTAGCGCCTATCAAGGTTATGATACCCTTTTCTACCGCTCCCAGCAGGCTATCTTGCTGCGCTTTATTGAAACGGTGAATTTCATCTATAAACAGCAGGGCATGGCCTGCAAACCTTGCTTGTTCTATAACTGCGCGTACTTCCTTTACGCCACTATCTATTGCACTTAGTGTAAAAAAGGGTATATCCAGCGAATGGGCAATGATCTGGGCAAGTGTAGTCTTACCAACACCTGGAGGGCCCCAAAATATTATGGAATGTGCTTTACGGTTCTGGATGATCTGCTCCAACACCTTACCCTCGCCTACAAGATGCTCCTGGCCTATAAACTCCTTTAAAGTTTGTGGCCTCATACGCTCTGCTAATGGTATATTAGACTTATCCTTCATTTTATCATTTTCTTTTAACGCTATTTCCTAATTTCGCTTATATGCTACGCAAGTTACTAATCATTACCTGCCTATCCACTACGGTGCTGGTGGCTTATGCCGACAAAAAAAAGAAAAGCAAAAATGAGACCGTGAAACAGGAAACGGTTAGCGATACCAGTACTAACTACAAGGTATTAGGCTCACCTATACCACGTATATACGCAGTAACCGCAAAAGGTAAAAAGATAACAACAAAGGATATGGCAAATGACGCCAACTTGTTTGTAATGCTTTTTAACCCTACCTGCGAACATTGCCAGGATGAGACAAGGCTGCTTATGCAGAATATGGATATGTTTAAGAATAGCAAGCTGTTGTTGCTGGCTACCGACAATATGATGTCTTACCTGAGCTTTTTTGATGCTACTACCAAGGTGAATACCGAACCGAGGATACTGGTTGCTATTGATAGCGCGGATTTTGTAAATAAAACATTTACATACGATGGCCTTCCGCAAATCAATATCTATAACAAGGAAAGAATACTGATCAAACAGTTTCATGGAGACCAGCCCATGGATAGTTTAGCCAGATTTATAGAGTAAAAATTGTCACGGCTCCAGACAGGCGGATGCCGTTAAGAAAAAAGAGCGTAGCTGTTAAGCTACACTCTTTTTTATATAGTCGCGTATCTTACGCACATAATCAAAATAGCCGGATTCCATCCGCATCCAGAACACAAGGAATATAGCTAACGCTATACCCGCAAACGTATATGTAAAAGACATATACTCTTCTTCACCGAAGATGAAAAGCAGTAATGCCGCAGCCAGCATGAAAGCACAGAAGATCATAATGAGCATTGGCCCACCTGAATCTATCTTACGCATTTTCGAGCTGATGATAAGCTGCGTTTGATTCCCTTTCCCTTTTAGTTCAACATGCGTTATCGGCAATGTTTTGATAGTGGTTTCTTGCTCTGCATGCGGTATGATACGAAGAATGTAGTCTTTTTCCGAGACTTCAAAATCCATATCGTGCACTTTTACATGCTTGCCTACCAAACGATCTTTTATATCGTCAATTTGCATCGCAGACTGGTACCGGTAAGTTCTTGAGAAAATCATAGGCACGCGTTTTTGGTTTAAAAAATATTATAATGAAAGTTAACTAATATTTTCCCTGAATGCAAGATGACATTAGTCAACATTTACATAACCATTACAATAGACATATACAAACACAGAAACGGCTGGATTATCTAATTGAAACTCAACAATTTAACACACCTTTAACCATATTAAATAAACATTAAAATGTAATTAAATATCTATTAATAAATT
>CBFGNI010000121.1:0-8732 GCA_965650105.1 uncultured bacterium
TATCTGCTGAACAGAAACTTAACCGCAATACTGCATTAGATCATCTACATGAATATTGGCTGGCTGGCAAATTTCCCCGGAATACAGAATACAACTATAGAACGCCCATATTCATTGATAAGTATGATAATTTTTGTGCGGTAGGGTACCTCGTAAAAGCAACAGGTCATGAAGAAGTATCGCGCATGATATCATCAGCAACTAACTTGGCCTATGTACGCGAAATGCATTACCCTGAACTGGATAATTGGGCAAGGGAATATGGATTCACCAAAGACGAATTGGCTTGGATACAACCAGCATATGGACCTCGCTATTCGCTCCATAATATTGGTTATGGTATTAATGGCAATGTTAAAGAATTTTTTGTAGATAGTATTTCTGATGTTTTATATGTTGGGGGCGATTTCGTTACTGTTGATACCGGTCTGATTGTAAATAACATCGCCTATGTTACACAAACACCATCTGAGTATATATGGCATAATATGAAAGGAGGACTTAACGGTCCTGTGACAGCAATTTGCCAATACAATAACGATATTATTGTAGCAGGCTCATTTACAACAGCAGATGGCATTGCGGTTGATAACATTGCAAAGTGGGACGGAACAGATTGGGCTCCCTTTGGATGTATAATAGGGATTATTAATGATCTTGTTGAATATAATAACGAATTATTTGCTTTAGGATATTTCGATATTTGCCAGGATGTCGCCAACGTGAATTTTGCAAAATGGGATGGCACTAAATGGACTGCAATACAAGGATTGAACGGTACACTAAATGTGGGGAAAGTTATAGATGGGAATTTATTTATTGGAGGTGCATTCCGCTACGGCACTAATATTGAAAATGCTATTAAATGGGATGGTGCACAGTTTGAAAATTTTAATAACAGTGTAATAAATGAAGTTAATGATTTTGAATATTTTGATACATCGGTATATGTAGGTTGTAAATTGTCATCACTTGATACAACATTACTTCTGCGAAACTATAATGGTACTTGGTTGCCGGTACTTAATATGCAGTATTTCAGTTCAAGTAATAACCTTAGCATTAATACATTAAACATTGATGGCAATAATTTGGTTGCAGCCGGAGATTTTAAGTTATTTTCAATGTACAGCATAATGAATTCCTTATCAGTACGTGCTGGTTATAGTGCTGATTGGTTTGGCGCAGATAGTGTGGTAAACAAGATGGTATCATTTAATGGTAGGCTAATAGCAGGAGGTTCATTTACAGACGGTATCGGACGAAAAGGTGACCAAAACAATCTAAGTGCATATATAACTACTCAACCTGCTTGCGATAGTAATGGTTCCATCGTAACGAGTGGCGCGTGGGGCGTTCCTCCATATAGGTATAAATGGTCAACAGGCGATACATTAAAGAGCCTATTCAATTTATTGCCGGGCAATTATCAATTAGAAATAAAAGATAGTGATTACAATATTTTTTCTCAATCAATTATCATTACCGGTGCCAATAAGATTGATAGCATAGAATACGATAACAAAAGCCCATATAAATTTTTAATTGTTCACGGACCTGCTCCGGGTGCTATGTATTATATGGTGAATTGTTCTGATTTTTCTAGTATAATTAGCCAAGATAAGTACCCCATTTTCAATGTGAATAGAGATGGTGATTATGCGTTTATAGTCGATCAAAATGGTTGTATTGATACATCTGACTGTATTCATATAAAAATATTTCCCGACAATGTCGCAACGATCTTCAATAATGAGGTCAGCATCTATCCTAATCCTATGGATGATGTTTTGAATATTAGGACTGAGAAGTTTTTATTGAAACAAGTGGCTATTGTAGATGTAACTGGCAGAATTGTATTGAGTAAGCTAATTGATAGACAAAATAATATTCAGCTTAATTCAAGCAGCCTTAGTAGCGGTTATTATACAGTAATTATTACCACAACTGATGGTAATAGCAAACAATACAAACTAATAAAAGAATAGCAGGTGAGTTATACCAGCTCACCTTCCAGATCGTAATCATAAGCTTTGGTGATCTTTACGTTCACGAAATCTCCTACGGGTAATTTTTTATCAGTAGTTATGATCACTTCATTATCTACCTCAACGCTATCAAACTCAGTGCGGGCCAGGTAACGGCCTGCTTCGAGTTTATCTACAAGTACTTTGTACTCTTTGCCTATTTTATCCTGGTTCTTTTCGTACGATATTTCTTGCTGCACTTCCATTATTTCCTGTGCACGTGCTTCTTTCTCTTCTGCTGATATATTGTCAATAAGGTCGTAAGCAGAAGTATTCTCTTCATGCGAATAGGTAAATATACCTACACGGTCAAGGCGTACATCTTCAAGAAATTGTTTCAGTTGGTCTACATCATCCCTCGTTTCACCCGGGAAGCCGGCTATCAATGTGCTGCGTAAACAAATACCCGGTACTTTCTCGCGTATAGCTGCCACAAGGTCATATATCTCCTGGGTTTCCATCTGGCGCTTCATAGCCTTCAGCATGTTGTTAGATATATGCTGAAGCGGCATGTCCAGGTAGTTGCAGATGTTATCACGTTCACGCATTACATCCAGTATCTCCAGAGGAAATTTAGTAGGGTAGGCATAGTGCAAACGTATCCAGTGTAAACCCGGTACATCAGATAAGTGCTTCAGCAATTCACTTAGTGCACGTTTCTTATAAATATCAAGGCCATAGTAAGTAAGCTCTTGTGCTATTAGCATTACTTCTTTCACGCCCATGCTCACCAGCTTCCGAGCTTCAGCAACAACCTCTTCTATGGTTTTAGATACGTGGTTACCGCGCATCAATGGGATAGCACAGAAAGAACAGGTACGGTTACAGCCTTCAGATATTTTAAGATATGCGTAGTGCTTAGGTGTAGCTAATAGACGTTCACCAACCAGTTCTTGTTTATAGTCGGCATTGAATTGCTTCAATATCAAAGGCAATTCCATAGTACCAAACCACGCATCTACCTCCGGTATCTCGTTCATCAGGTCGTGGCGGTAACGCTCACTGAGGCAACCTGTGATATACACTTTGTCAAGCTTACCCTCGCGTTTCAGCTCTACTTGCTCCAGTATCGTGTTGACGCTTTCTTCTTTTGCTTTGTCTATAAAACCGCAAGTGTTTACTACTACTATATTATGGTCAAGTTTGCCACTTTCGTGTGCAACTTTTATTCCGTTTGCGTTCAACTGACCGCTCAGTACTTCACTATCTACCATGTTCTTGGAGCAACCAAGGGTTATGATATTTACTTTATCTCTGGTAAGTTTTTTCGTTTTCACTCAATCGAATATTTAATTAGCTCCAATTATTTTTTACGAAGGAATATACGGATAGGTACGCCACTAAAATTGAAGTGGCTGCGTAATTTATTCTCAAGAAAATTCTTGTAAGGTGTCTTAATAGCATCGGGGTGGTTAGCGAAGAATGCAAACGATGGCACGACTGTCGGCACCTGGTTTACAAATTTTATTTTCACCGAATGGCCGCGCATCATTGGTGGTGCAAAGCGTTGTATTTCTTTCAGCATTATTTCGTTCAGTGTTGAAGTACGTATACGCCTTCTGCGGTTATCATACACATCCAGTGCTTTTTCCATCGCCTGGAATATCCTTGTTTTTTCTTCTGCCGATATGAATATCACAGGTACATCAGTAAACGGTGCAAACTTTTGTTTCAGGGCTTTTTCATAATCGCGTGCAGTATTTGTTTCCTTATTCTGTACCAGGTCCCATTTGTTCACCAGTACAACTATGCCTTTACCCTTACGTGCTGCAAGGCTGAATATGCTTACATCTTGCGCAGTTACGCCCACCGATGCATCTATAAGCAGCATACATACGTCTGCTTCATCCATAGCACGTATGGCACGTATTACCGAATAGAACTCAAGGTTCTCATGTACATTTTTCTTTTTACGGATACCTGCTGTATCTATCAGCATGAATTCTTTACCAAATTGCTGGTAGTAAGTGTGTATGGTATCGCGGGTAGTACCTGCAACGTTCGATACGATCGTTCTTTCCTGGCCTACTAATGCATTCAACAGGGTTGACTTACCGGCATTAGGTTGCCCGATAATAGCAAACTTTGGTATCTCATCATCTTCCACTATTTCATCACCCTCATACTCTTCTTCTTCAAAGTCAGCAGCCTCATTACCTTCTTCCATATCCTGGTAGTCAAGTTCAACACTTTCTGCTTCCAGGTCCTGGATAATTTCTTCTTCTTCTTCCTCTTTTTGTATTTCTTTTTGTGCCTTAGGTTTCTTTTTCTTTCTTACTACTATCTGGTGTTCATCGGTAATGTGATCAGTTACTTCGTCCAGCAACTCACCGGTACCGCTACCTGAAATAGACGAGATAAAGAATGTATTGTCGAAACCGAGAGAATAAAATTCAGTAGCCTCTAGTGCGCGGGTTGAATTATCAACCTTGTTTACAACCAGCAAAACAGGTTTTGTGCTGCGGCGCAGTAAATGTGCCATATCATCATCCTGGTCGGTAATACCTGTTGCCGTATCAACCACAAACATTACAAGATCAGCTTCATCCAAAGCTATTTGTACCTGCTTTTTTATTTCTTTTTCAAAAACATCGTCTGTTCTTGAAACAAAACCACCCGTATCTATTACGTTGAATGTTTTACCATTCCAGTTAGCAACACCATACTGTCGATCGCGCGTTACGCCGCTTATATCATCAACAATAGCTTTACGTTGTTCCAGCAACCTGTTGAATAAGGTCGATTTCCCCACGTTAGGCCTTCCTACGATCGCTACAGTAAATCCCGCCATAATTTTGAATTAGTGCGCAAAGGTACGTATAATATAGCTGGTTTCGGGTATATATGTTGCAAAAACTATCATAAGTTTAGCCTATCATCAATACTTTTGCAGCATGAACGAAAGGATAGAAAAGCTACTCACTTTTTTAGCTCAATCGCCCGATGATTGTTTTTTGAACCATGCATTGGCACTGGAGTATATAAAGCTGGGTGATGATGCGGAAGCAAGGAAGCTTTTCGAAAAGAACCTGCAGGTTGATGAAAAGTATGTGGCTACTTACTATCATATCGGCAAACTACTGGAAAGGGTTAGTGAGCAAGATGCTGCAATAAGTGTTTATGAAAAAGGCATGCAAATAGCCAAAACAGCTAACGATATGCATAGCTATAACGAATTACAAGGAGCTTACGAAGACCTGGTTTACTGATGCAATTACTGGATAGTTTTAAACATAACTGGAAAAAGGAGCAATTTGCTGCAGCTGATTCAACTGTATTATTGGCTGTAAGCGGTGGTGTCGACTCCATGGTAATGGCCGATCTGTTTTTACAGGCAGGTATATCAATTGCATTGGCGCATTGCAACTACCAATTAAGAGGAAACGATTCTGAACTGGATGAACAATTGGTAACGGAATGGGCTGAAGCTAATAATGTCCGTTTACATACCATCCGCTTCAATACCAAGCAAAAGTGTGAAGAATGGAAGAAAGGCGTTCAGGAAACTGCGAGGATACTGAGATACGAGTGGCTTGATGCTATAAGAACTGAATTTGGCTATTCAAAACTGGCTACTGCGCACCATGCTAACGATAATGCTGAGACATTGTTGATGAACCTTTTTAAAGGCACAGGTATTGCAGGTATGCATGGCATCCGCAAAAAGAATGGCAGTATTATACGTCCATTATTGTTTGCTACACGCAACCAGATCGCCGAATACGCTGCAAGTAATAATGTTGCTTATCGTACAGATGTATCGAATAATACCGATGACTATCTGCGTAATGCAGTAAGGCATCGGTTAGTACCTGCTGCTGAAAATTTATTTCCCGATGCGGTTGTAAAGGTGAACGAAACAATACACAGGCTCACACAGGTAGAAGAAATATATCGAAATGCTATAGAGCAACAACGAAAAAAATTGGTGGAGCAACGTGGTGCTGATTATTACATACCCATATTAAAACTGCAAAAATTATCACCGCTCGAAACACTTTGCTATGAGCTGTTTCTGCCATTTGGCTTTACCGCAGATCAATTACCCGAAATACTAAAACTACTTTCTGCCGATAGTGGCAAGTATATTTTATCAACTACACATCGCCTTATCCGCAATCGCAATTTTATAGTTGCTACATCCAATCAGCCTGTCGATACCGATATTATACAAATTGAAGGTTTTCCATGTTCCGTAGAAACGACTCATGGTCATTTTCATTTTACCTTGGTCGATGTACCGGAGAAAATACCCACCGATGCTAACATCGCTTTCATCGATATAAAACGAATCAGCTTTCCGCTATTGCTACGTAAATGGAGTATTGGTGATTATTTCTATCCCTTAGGGATGGGGCTGAAAAAGAAGAAGATCAGCAAGTACTTTAAAGATCAAAAGTTTGCCCTCCAGGAAAAAGAAAGGGTATGGATATTGGAATGCGAGAGCCGCATAGCATGGGTTGTCGGCCACCGTTTGGATGAACGTTTTAAAATAACACCCGGCACATCGCAAGCTGTACGTATAGACTATCGGCCTGTTAAAAATTAAAGTGCGGGTTTACTAGTTGCTGGAAGAATATTTGTCCGTGTGTAGGATCAAATATCAAAGTGAATATAAACCCGAATACTGCGCCCCAGAAGTGAGCATCATGGTTCACATAATCGCCACCTTTGCGCGACATGTAAGCTGAATAGGCCAGGTAACCTACACCAGCTAATATGCCCGGTATAGGTATGAACCACACATAAATTGTTTCCCAGGGTGCGAAGTACACAAATGCAAAAAGTACAGCCGCAACACCACCTGATGCTCCCAACGAGCGGAAATAACCATTATTACGGTTCTTTACAAAAGAGGGTAGTGAAGCTGCCACAATACCAGCCAGGTACAGCACAATGAATAGCATTGGGTGCCCTATTTCTGTATAGAACATTTCAACCACACGCCCGAAGAAATAAAGTGTCAGCATGTTAAATATCAGGTGCGTCCAATCAGCATGTATAAAGCCTGAGGTAAGTAGCCTGTAATATTCACTCGGGCTATCCATACGTTTTGGCCAAAGTATGAGCTTGTTGTAGGTTAATTCGTTGCTGAATGTATATATGGAAATGGCTGCTGTAATAATTATAATAATAAGTGTATATGACATAATAAAGTGCTTCTCTTTTAAAAAAAACGAATGTAGGATTTATGAATGATGATATGGTGAATTGTTCAGTATGCTGAATGCACGATAAACCTGTTCTGCCAATATCAGCCGCACCATTTGGTGCGGGAATACTAATGGAGACAAAGACCATACCTGTTTAGCGTGTTTACGCACATTATCTGTTACACCAAATGCTCCACCTATCAGTAATACCAGTGTTTTTGTACCCATGTTCATTAATTGTTGAAACTGCTGCGACCATTGTATCGAGTTCAGTTGCTTACCACGTTCATCCAGTAGTATCAGGTAATGATTGCTTTGCAATTTTTTCAAAATGAGTTCTTCTTCTTGCAACTTAGTTTTTTCTATATCAGTTGTTGCCGCTTTTTTGGGTAGCTGCAATATTACAAGCTCAATGTTATTGTATGGCCTTATTTTCTGAAAATAGTACGCTAATCCATCTGCAATAAATGGTTCATTTTCTTTACCAACCGACCATATCTCAATATTCATTGTGCAAAGATAAAGCCCTTCCATTCTACATAAAACGGAAGGGCTTAGTGTTAAATATTATTCTATTTCAGTTCGTATTTATAAGCCCTGTAAGAGGCCTGTTCGCTGAGGAACTCTATATTGCGTTCTTTCGTATTGGCATTTATTTCTAATGCAAAGTTGCCAGTGCCGCCGCCAATGAAATAATTGTCGCCAAATTTTTGTACTGAACCCATATACTGTGAAAATGGTTCCGGTATATTGAAAGACCTGAAACCTGTAATTGTTCTATTCACTTCGTTCAAGTCGAACTCTAATACCCTGGAGTAGGGCCTTGATTTTACTTCTCCGTTATCAAACAGCATTAATGTATGATTATTATTAATGAGAGTAGCGTTGTGCTGACGCATAAAATATTGGGTGTTTGATATGGGGAAGTTACTGTTCTTGCCTCCTAATCGCCACACTATTGCACCTGTTGTCCTGTTTATTTTCAATACCTGGTCCAGGTTCCTGTATGAGCAAATAAGGTGATTATCCTTAGGGTCAATGGTCATTGAATTCATGTGTAAATAATCTTGCGCCACTATTGTGTTTGTAAAGTCATTGCTTTCCATACTGGCCTCATAGAGTTCTGGGTGTTCCGTCGCATCCCATTGCCATATAACTGCATCATTTTGTATTTCCTGTATAATATTCGATATAACCTGTACGTCGGGGTCAGGGTTAAGCGTAGCAGGAATATTAGAAACTTTTTTCGGATAATAAGACATCGTAATGTAATGGTCGTCGTTCAACAAAATAAAATCATGAACGTCAAGATCTACATATCCGGGGCCCGCTATAATGTCGTTGTGCGTTTTCAAATGCACTTTTTTTATCTCGTTTAGGTTCTCATCCGCAATTACAACATATCCTGTCAGCTGGTTTTGGTTAGGAATATGCGCGTTGTCTACATTGTTTACTATATATGTGTACCTTATTTGGCCGTTTATAACCCATCTTCTAAAGCAAAAAGCAGCGCCGGGTGTGGTTTTTTCTATTAGTAGCTGGCCTTTTTCGT
>CBFGNI010000122.1:0-8659 GCA_965650105.1 uncultured bacterium
TTTTTTTCGTCTTCATGATATTTAGTTTTTATTATTTATCAAAAGTAGTTAGCAATGTATATTTTCATGGGGGTTATTTGTGACAATGTGCAGGGGGTATTAGCAATAATAGATTTCTAAGCAAAAACACATGAAGCACTTAATAAAGATCATAGCAATTGTCATTCTGCATTTATGCAGCATGGTATGTCATGCTCAGCTAATATGTACAATCGGCAAAATTGAAATACATAAATATGATGTTGAAAAATTGTTATTGACTTTAGATGTCATGAACACTACTAACGAAACCCTATACATTAATGAGGGTCAGGTTAAAAACATATTAACAATTGTCTCAAACGAGTATAGTGATACGACCGCTAAACTTGATGGGTATTGGGAACATTGTTTGCGTGCCAATATTATCGTTAGCAATGTAGAAACAGTGCGTAATCTATCAGTGCGTGATGGTTGTTTATTCAGAGACATTCCCGAAGAAATGATTAACTATCAAAATGACTTTATCAACAAATCATTGTATAAGACAGTTAAGAAAGGGGAAAAACAATATCTTATACTAGAGCCTCATAAACATATTCGCATTAACACCATTATGTCTTTCATGACTGCCTATATGGAGTTAAACAAATTATCACCCGGATACGATCAGTCGAAATTGAGAGCAGATATGTTTTTAATGATTGATTATTACAACAATCTAATGCAGCCAGGCAGCCAAAAGGTAAAATTAAGCGTTGATAAATCAATAGAAGATGCAGTAGTAAAATTGTGGTTAAGTATGTAGCAGAAGCAGTAGTTTCGCAAAGCAGAGTAGTTTTTGCTTTTTAATTTTGACTTTTTACTTTTTTTAGAAATGGCGCAGTTAGCACTGAAAAGACCCATCATATTTTTCGATCTGGAAACTACAGGTGTAGATAATGCCAAAGACCGCATTATCGAAATGGCATTCATCAAACTAAACCCCGATGGTACGCGCGACCGTTATGTACGCCGCATAAACCCCGGCATGCCCATACCCGCAGGCAGTACCGCTATACATGGTATAAAGGATGAAGACGTGAAAGACGAGCCTACGTTTAAAGACATAGCGCACGAGCTGCACAACTGGATGAAGAACTGCGACCTGGGCGGCTACAGCAGCAATAAATTCGATATACCCGTACTGGCCGAAGAGTTTTTGCGTGTAGGTATCGATGTCGATTTCACCGAACGCAATATGGTGGATGTGCAGCAGATATTCTTCAAGATGGAGACCCGCACACTGGCAGCCGCATATAGCTTTTATTGCAATAAAAAGCTGGAGAATGCACACAGTGCCGAGGCCGATATACTGGCAACGATAGAAGTGCTGGAATCGCAGCTGGACAGGTACGATAACCTGGGCAACGATGTAAAGAAACTGCACGACTTTAGCGCCGGTGGCGATAATATGGTGGACTATGCCCGCCGTATGGTGGAGAAGGATGGCCACCCCGTGTTTAACTTTGGGAAATATAAAGGCCGTAAGGTAACAGATGTATTTACCGAAGAACCACAGTATTACGACTGGATGATGAATGCCGATTTTCCCCTGCATACCAAGCAGAAAATATCGGAAATATACAACCGCATGAAGCTGGCAAAACTGGGTTTTAAAGGATAATATAACATACACTTATATTTAACGAAACCTTGCGAAGTATTTTGTTATTTTGTGCCCCTTAACATTGCCCGCTTTTGGACAAACTTGTTATCATACCTACCTACAACGAAAAGGAGAATATTGAGAAGATAATACTCAAAGTATTGTCGTTGCCCGGTAGTTTCCACGTACTTATTGTCGACGACGGCTCGCCCGATGGTACCGGCAATATTGTAAAAGGTATGCAGCAGCAGCACCCCGAAAGGATACACCTGCTGGAGCGCAGCGGCAAACAAGGGCTGGGCAGGGCGTATATAGCAGGCTTTCAATGGGCGTTGCAGCACCCGCAGTACCAATACATCTTCGAGATGGATGCCGACTTCTCGCACAACCCTGATGATCTTTTACGCCTGCACGAAGCCTGTGCCAACGGTGCCGATATATCGATAGGCTCGCGCTATGTACGTGGTGGTAAGCTGGTCAACTGGCCGTGGGACAGGAGGTTCATCTCTCGCGGTGGTGCCATCTACACACAAGCCATTACCTGGATGCCCGTCAGCGATCCTACAGCAGGATTTGTATGCTACCGCCGCAATGTGCTGGATACTTTACCGCTCGATAAAGTGCAGTTCGTAGGCTACGCCTTCCAGATAGAAATGAAATACCGCAGCTGGAAGCTGGGCTTCAAAATAAAAGAAGTACCTATCACCTTTATCGACCGCACCGAAGGCCAGAGCAAAATGAGCAAGAACATTGTTCAGGAGGCTATCTATGGTGTATGGAAGATGCGGGGATTCCATCGGGAGACTTCTTCTTCAAAGTAAAAATGTAAAGCATTCTTTTTTAATGCTGTTACATTTCGTTCCCTCTTTTTACATTTTCATCTGGATGTTGCATTGGCATGACAAATGTCATGCATGTTTATATGTCTTTACTATTACATTTGTAGTGGCTATATTAAAATAGCATTAAAAGATATACCTGTTCGTTTCAAAACCACCTCTATTGTGTTTTATGAAGGCTGTTAAGTATTGTTTGTTATTACTGATGGTTTTGCTGGCAGGACGTGCCAAAGCCAACCATATATATGGTGTTGACTTTTATTATACCTATGTGGCTGGGAATACATATACAGTCACCCTTATTGTTTATGGCGATTGTAAAGACACGAATGCTTTCCGCAATTTGCCCGTCAATACGCCGGTAGTAGAAATATATAGAAATGGTTCTTTCTCTTCCAATCTCATATTATCGGCACAAGCGCCTGTAAACGGGGTAGAGGTGACCCCCGTATGTGCGGCACAGGCCAATAACACTTTTTGCAGCACCCCAAGGGGTACATTACCGGGTGTTACCAAATTTGTTTATTCTGCCAATACTACACTCACGGCTGCACCTGCCAACTGGAAGTTCACCTTCGCAGGCAACTTAGGAAATAATAACCTGGCAGGGCGTAGCGCCAGTATTACTAATGTAGTTAATGTAGGTAGCACTTATATACAGGTAGAAGCTACACTGGATAGGAATGTGGGTATTAATTCATCGCCAAGATATACTACTATACCCACGCCTTTTTTTACACAAAACAAGGCCAGTAGCTTTAACCCGGGTACTGTTGATCCTGACAGCGATAGCCTTGACTACAGGCTGGTGTCCGGGATAGATGCTAACAGTAGCGGCGCTAATGTAACTTATGTAACAAGTTTTACCGCACAAAAGCCCATTAGTACAAGTACAGGGGCCTTTAGTTTCGATACAACAACCGGCCAGCTCGATTTTACACCCAACAACACACAAAAGTCGCTGGTGGTATATAAGGTGTCTGAATACCGCAATGGCGTGCTGGTAGGCACCAGTATGCGCGAAATGACCTTCGTGGTGTTAGCCGGTACCAATGATCCACCTGCGGCGGTGATATCAAATGTGCAGGGTGGTAAAAGAAAAAGCAAAACAGTAGTAGAGGCCTGCCAGGGGTTGATAAATTTCAACCTGAACCCTGCCGATGCCAATGGCGATAATATAACTATATCGTACACGGGGCTGCCTGGTGGGGCCACACTTACTATAAGCGGCAATGGTACTACTTCACCAACATCGCTTTTCTCGTGGAATGCAAGTACGGTTGCCCCCGGTACCTACACTTTCTTTGTTACCTATGCCGATAACGGCTGCCCCCTAAAGAGTACGCAGACCATGGCTTATTCGGTAATTATAGTGCCGCCTGTCAGCTTTACGTATGCTTCGTTGTCTTCCGCTACCTGTATTAAAAAAGCGGCGTACAGGGTCACTACATCGGCCAATGCCGATACGATGAAGATGAAAGTGATCCAGTCGGGCTTGGTGATAGATAGTGCGGCTAATACCTCGGGTATATTTGAAGATAGCCTGGCTGCGGGCACCTATACCATTCGCGTTACCAACCCCACAGGTTGCTATCACGATACCAGTATCACTATCGATAATCCTATTACCACACAGTTCCTCGCCACTTACGATCTGGCCACCTGCAACCAGTACAGCGATGGCGCCATATATGTTACGGCCATCAGCGGCACGCCGCCCTACCAGTATGCGCTCGATGCCGCACCTTATGGCAGCAACAGTTCATTCACAGGGTTGTATAGCGGCAGTTATATAGTACACGCAAAAGACGCTAACGAATGCATAAAAGATACTGTGCTGACGTTGGACGATTCCGTACGCCTTAGCGCTACCGTTACGGCTACCAACGTACTATGCTACCAGCAGGATGATGGCAGTATTACCGTTAACGGTGCATTCAGCGATTATGGAGGCCCTTATGTATATATGCTCGATGGCGTTACCCAGTCATCGAACACAATGGCCAACCTGCCACCCGCTACTTATGTGGTACGCGCGCAGGATGTGAAAGGCTGTTACCTTACCGATACCCTTACCATAACAGAGCCTGCGGAACTGGTATCGCAAAGCGTATCGAACAACATCAGTTGCCACGGCGCCAACGATGGTATCATCAGCGTATCGCCCACAGGCGGCACGCCTGCCTATAATTTTAGCATCAATAACGGCCCATACACTACTACGCCTATTTTCAATGGCTTACCGAAGGGGCAGTACATTGTAGAGGTGAGAGATTTTAACGGCTGTAAGAACTTCGATACCCTCACTATTTACGAGCCCAACATACTCAGCATACTGAACATCAACATAACACACCCCAACTGCTTCGGTTCTTCCGATGGCATTATCGATATTCTGGGTTTTGGCGGTACGCCGCCATATACTTATTCCACGCGTGGCATTAGCAGCACAGGGCCTATAACGGGCCTGAACGCGGGCACATCGGTGGTACGCATAACCGACCTAAGCGGCTGTACCAAAGACACCAGCCTTACACTTACCTCGCCTACGCGTGTGTATGCGGGTATAGGCATTAAGGATGCTACCTGCGCCACACTGGCCAATGGTATAATAACCATAAGCGGCAACGGTGGCTTCTCGCCATACCGCTACGCACAGGGCGATACTGCTAATTTTACTACGCAAACCAGCTACGCACCACTTGCTGCGGGCACATATACCATGTATGTAAAAGACGGGCATGGCTGCGTGACCGATACCAATGTGGTAGTGCAAGATTCGCTGTATATATACGCCGATGTGCTGGTAAGCGACGCCAGCTGCTACGGAAGTACCGATGGCGGTGTAATGCTGATGCCCGCAGGTGGGCTGGCCCCTTACACGGCAGCGTTCAACAATAGCGGCTATAGCAGCAACATGAGCTATACGGGCTACGGCGCGGGGGCTTACACTATATCGGTAAAAGACGCGCAGGGCTGTATAGGCGATACCACCATTGGCATAAGCCAACCGGAGGTACTGGTTGCCGATACCGATGTGGTGTATAACAACTGCTACGGTAACGCACTGATGAGTAAAATTGCTGTAAACGTAAAGGGTGGCACGCGCCCTTATATATACACGTGGAGCAACGGTACCACTGGTGCCGATAGCATACAGGCAGCACTGGCAAACGGCAGCTACAGGGTATATGTGCAGGATGCCCGGGGCTGTAAGGACAGTGTATTTGCATTGCTGGAATACCACGATTGCTGTACGCCGTTTATACCCAGTGCATTTACACCCAATGGCGATGGTAAGAACGATGTCTTCAGGCTGGTATCGAAAGGAGATGTAAGGCTGAAAGAGCTGATGATCTTCAACCGCTACGGACAAAAAATATTCATCAGTAACGATATCAACGATAGCTGGAACGGCACCTTCAATGGTGAACCTGTTGACGTAGGCACTTACTACTACAAGCTAAAAGCCTACTGCGGCAACAACAACGAACGCCTGGTAGAAGTGAAGGGCGATGTGACTGTGGTGAGGTAGACCGATGGAAATATGATTGAACAAATCGTTTGAATTTATTTTTTTTCTTTTCGAACATTGTATTAATTTTTCTTATACTTAAGAAGAGTTAATACAATGTCGCAAGAAATAGAAGCTCTGGAAGCTTTCCAAAACTTATTAATAAGTATTGCTACTGGTGCGAAGAATGTAGAGGTGGAATATCGTAAACTTCGTATTGATGTTAATAGTCTATCAGGAGTAAATGAGTTATTACCTTCCTTTGCAAGAACGTGTCGAAATTCCGATCAGTTTTGGCAATTTATTAAAAGTAAATTTTCCACCTATCAAGAGAGAAGAGATTATATCGCTAAGGAGTTTTCTCAAGCATTTAATTACTTAGAAAGTCTTTCTAAAAATATTGTAGATGTTACTGTGTCAGCCAGTGTCAACGCTGTAACTCATAAATATATCGATGCTGAATGGAAGAAAGCTCTTATAAGGAATAAAACAGATCCCGAAGGAGCAATCACTACAGCGAGAACTCTAGTTGAAACAACATGTAAGTATATACTGGATTCATCAAAGATTGAATTTGATGACGGCATGGAACTACCTAGGTTATATAAATTAGTCGCACAAAGTTTGAATCTAGCTCCGGATCAGCATACTGAACAAATATTTAGACAAATTCTAGGGGGGGCCAGTCAATAGTAGATGGGCTAGGAGCACTTAGGAATAAGTTGAGTGATGCGCATGGCAAAAGCCAAAAACAAATTAAGCCGGCAAGCAGGCATGCTGCTCTAGCGGTGAATATTGCAGGCTCAATAACAAGTTTCTTACTAGAAACATTTGAAGAGAAATCTAAGTATTTAAACTAAAAAAATGATTGAATTAAAAAAAGCATGGCTGATTACGTGGGAGTGGGATGCAGAGTATGCGGCCATGAAAGACAAAGTTGTTGGTATATATAAGTCAAGTTGGGGAACCCCTAGAATAAAGATGCTAATGGACTTTATCTTCCATCAATCTAATTCAAATCTTAGTGAACTTTCGTCTTATGTAAGATACCCTAGTACTATGACTTACAGGTCGGAATCCGATTCAAATGGTTGGCTTGTCTGTGGTAAAAGCACCAATCCTTATTTGTATGGACGTATTGTTAGCGAAATATGTATCAAAGAAAATAATGAAGGTTTTGAAGAAGTAGTTTGGTACGAACCAGAACGATTTGAAATTACAGATGGTGGGATTGTAAAAATAATGGAAAAGTTTAAGCAGGGATATGTTAGAAAATATTCTGGACAATTATCAACTGAAAGAATGATAAAACAATAAAGGTGGCCTCTGTAAGCCACCTTTACGTTATTCATTAACCTTCTATGTTTTAGTCTTTCATTATTTTCATTATCCTGTAGGTTTGGCCGTCAGCGTACCGCAGCATATAGATACCTTTAGGCATACCGCTCATATCTACTTCCATATCGCCTGTTATAGTGTGGTTGTACACTTCTTTACCGGTAACATCTATCAGGCTTACAGTTGCTTTATCAGCTATTTTGCCATCCAGTGTTATGTACAGTTTGTTTTGTACGGGGTTAGGGTAGGCGGTCACCATCATATTGTCTGCATTTACCTCTTCAACACCTGTACCTACCGTAGTATGGAAAGGAACTGTCCTCCATTTGGAAAGCGGTGTAGGGCTGCATTTGCTGCGTATATGGAAGTACAGGCCTTTATTAGGTGCAAGGCCCAGCAATTGTACAGCGGTAGATGTGGTAACCGTACCTGCTACCGGTGGTGTTGCAGTAGTGCTCACAGCATATTCATAAGCATATACCGTAGGTACAGGATCCCAGGTGGCTACAGCGGTAGTACCTGTTATGCGGTCTATTATTACTTTAGGTGCTTCACAATCCTGCACGGTGCAGAAGCGGTAAGTTACCCAGTCAGAAACAGTTGAAGTAGTAAAACGCGGATCGCAATTGGTACGTACGTGGAAGTAGTAGCAAGTGCTTGGGTTCAACGTATTGTAAGATTTTGCCGGTGTAGAAACAGGGCTGAAGCCACTACCGCTTGGTGGGGTTGGGCTTGTGCTCAGATGCGTTTCGTATTGTGTGGCGCCACCAGCAGCGGGAGGATCCCATGTCAGGTCAACCGAAGTAAGGGTCAGGTTGTTAGCCTGTACATTTTCCGGGGTATCGCACGTTGGTACTGTACTTGATAAAATGGTAACATCATAGTCTTCTGCTTCACCGTCAAGAATATAAACTTCAGCGTCAGTGCCAGCAGCTAAACTAGGTGAGGAGCGAATTCTTAAGCGTGTTGTGCTTATTGTTGCGCTAGTAGGCACCGTAAAACTGGCAGATGCAGTTGAGTTGGCTGCAATAGTACCATAATATACTTGTGCGGTGCTTGCAAAATTGCCATTATCGTTGAAGTCAACCCATACTTTAAAGTTTTGTGCGTTTGACGGGTGGCCATTTTTTATGTTTAATGTTATAGTAGCACCTTGTCTTGTCCACAGGCCTTGTGTACCAGGCATTGGATAATATGTGTATCCGTTTGCTGAACCGCAACCGCTATTGCTATTGTTGATATTAATGATACCACCACCGGTATAAAAACTTTCTATAGTATAGCCGCCCGAGCAAGACCCGGCGTTGTATTGAGCAGGAAAATATGTCTGTGCATTCGCTG
>CBFGNI010000123.1:0-8535 GCA_965650105.1 uncultured bacterium
CTGTACATCCATGCCCGGCTTTACTTGCATAAGGCCCGTGGTAATGACAGTATCGCCCGATTGGAGGCCCTGAGTTACTTCCACTTTGTCGGTGGTTCGTTCACCCAGTTGAACAGTCACCAGATCGGCCTTGCCATTCTTTACTATGGCTACTTGCTTATCGCGAGTGGTAGGGATAATGGCTTGCGATGGTATAAGTATAGCGTTGTTTGTGCTTTCGAAAGGGATAACTACATGAGCAAAAGAACCGGCAGATAGTTTATTGTCGGGGTTGGGTACAATGGCCCTTACCTTAATAGTACGTGTAGTTTGGTCGGCACCGGGATCGATGGCAGATATTTTACCAGAAAGCGTATCGAGCATACCTGAAACGGAGAAGAACACTTCTTTACCATTTCTAACTATATCGCGGTAGCGGTCAGGGATGCTAAAGTCCATCTTGAGCTGGTGAGTCTGTTGCAATACCGTTATGGCTGTAGTGGGGGATATGGTAGCGCCGGTACTTATGCTGCGTATGCCTATCCTGCCATCAAAAGGTGCTATTATTTTAGTGCTCCTTAATTGAGCCTCGGAGAAAGCAATATCCGCATCTATTGAACTGATGTTGGTTTGCGTGGTTTCATAATCCTGCTTGCTGATACCACCAATATTCACCAGCTCTTTTTGCCTTTCCATCAGCTTTACCTGCAATTGCTTTTGTGCTTTTAGCTTTTGTATCTGTGCGCGTATTTCAGCATCGTTTATTTGTAGCAGTGTTTGGCCCTTTTTTACATAGCTGCCTTCAGTAAAATAAATGCCAGTTACCCTGCCCGATATTTCGGGGTGTATTTCTATCGATTCGTTGGGTAGCAATGAGCCGCTCGCGGTATAGTTATTTTGGTAAGCCTGTGGTATTACAACATAGCCTTCTACTTTTATATTATTAGGACGGCCCCCTCCTTTAGCAGGCATCTCCTTTTTATCTTTGCAACCTATAGCTGCCATCAGTAATATGGGTAAAGCAAAAATAATATTTGGGCGAAGGCTCATTAGTAACAGTTTAATAAATAACTTAGAAAATAAACAGGGCAAATATAGTTGATATAGGGACCTTAAACTGATAGAATGCAAGAGGGTTTAATCAATGCGGTATAAAAAAAAGTTAATTATTCTGTTAGCAGTATTGGCCATTATTGCTTGTGTGCAGGTTATACTGCCATATTCACCAGCTACCATTAGCTTTTACGACAGGTTTATTTTTCACCCTTTCCAGTTTGGGCGCAATCTGTTTTTAGGATTCATTCCACTTAGTATTGGCGATATACTTTACGTGGCAGCTTTCCTGGCTATTGTAGCGGGTATAGCGCGTTGGGTTTACTTTTTGGCAAAGGTAAAAACTCATGGCGGGTACATCCTTATGTCTTTATTGCATATGGTGGTATATCTATCGGTGGCCTATTTATTATTTTTTATAGGCTGGGGGGTAAACTATTATAAGGCATCGCTTACTACTTATTGGGATCTTGACAAAACGAAATGGACTGCCGATTCTTCCTTGATAAAATTTGATGATTATTTGATTGGGAAACTAAATACTTATGCGCCATACTACACCCCGGTACCATTTAACGATGTGGAGAAGAACGCAAGGAAGTATTACAGTATATATACCGATAGCAAGACCAAGCTGCAGGGCCTTAATACCAAAGCTTCGATATTTGGCTACCTGATGCAGCACCTGGCTATACAAGGTTATTATAATCCATTTACCGGCGAAGCACAGGTAAACAGGTTTCTGCCACCATTCATGCTACCTTTTGTAGTAACTCATGAAATGGCACACCAGGCGGGTATTGCCGCAGAAGACGATGCCAACCTGCTGGCCTACGCTATTGGTGTAGAAGCGCGCGATAATGCTTTTAATTATTCAGCCTATTTCAATATATGGCTATATACAAATAGCAGGCTGCATGCAGTAGATTCGAACCTTGCCAGGAGTTATGAAGCAAAGCTTAACCCTATATCGCTAAGCCATATAGATACGCTACGTGCCATACGCAAAAGATATCGAGGAGAAATTGGCATATACAGTAGCCAGCTATATGACGAATACCTGAAGCTGCATAACCAGAAAGATGGTATTAAAAGCTATAATAAAGTAGCCGCCAGTGCATGGGCGTGGGAACGATGGCGTATTGCCAGGCCCGACTCTGTACTGAGGATACCCTAACCGCGATATTCACCCCATACACTACGCAAGGTATCGGCTATCTCGCCCAACGTACAAAGCTGCTCAACTGCATCGATAACCGCAGGCATCAGGTTTTCATCGGTATTGGCTATTGTTTTTATTCTTTCAAGGCAAGCGGTAGCTTTTTCGTTATCGCGCTTAGCACGCAGCTTTGCCAGCTTTTCGCTTTGTACCTGGCGTATAGAATCATCTATCTTGAAAACAGGTGTTTGGTCTTTTTCGGTAGTGGTAAACTTATTCACCCCAACTATTATTTTTTCACCATTCTCAATATCCTTATTGTATTTATAGGCTGAGCGGGCTATTTCTTCTTGTATAAAGCCTTGTTCAATAGCTTTTACCGAACCACCCATTGCATCTATTTTTTCTATCAGCTTCCACGCGGCAGCTTCTACCTGGTTGGTCAGTTCTTCTACATAAAATGAACCTGCCAGCGGATCGACCGTATTGGTAACGCCACTTTCGTGTGCTATTATTTGTTGTGTACGCAATGCGATGGTAGCTGCAGTTTCCGTTGGCAATGAAAGTGCTTCGTCATAACCATTAGTATGCAAAGATTGTGTGCCACCTAATACAGCGCTCAGTGCCTGCAATGCAACACGTACAATATTGTTCATGGGTTGCTGTGCGGTAAGCGTGCTGCCGCCGGTTTGGGTATGAAAACGCAACATTTGCGCTTTGGCATCGGTGGCGCCCAGGTCTTTGGTAATGCTGGCCCACATGCGGCGTGCCGCGCGGAATTTAGCTGCCTCTTCAAAAATATCGTTGTGTGCGTTGAAGAAGAACGACAGGCGTGGGGCGAATACGTTTATATCGAGCCCTTTCTTAATAGCCGCCTGCAGGTATGCCTTACCATTAGCCAGTGTAAATGCCAATTCCTGTACTGCATCGCTGCCGGCTTCCCGTATGTGGTAGCCCGATATGGAAATGGTATTCCACTTGGGCACTTCTTTGCTGCAATACTCGAATATATCGGTAATAATGCGCATGGAAGGCGTTGGCGGATAGATGTAGGTGCCCCGAGCAGCGTATTCTTTCAGAATATCATTCTGTATGGTGCCTGATATTTTTTTGATATCGGCACCTTGCTTTTTTGCTAAGGCTATATACAGGGAAAGCAATATAAAACCAGTAGCGTTGATGGTCATAGACGTGGTGATATCTTCCAGCTTTATGTCTTTGAAGAGTATCTCCATATCCTCCAACGAATCGATTGCCACACCAACCTTGCCTACTTCACCTTCCGCCATTGGGTGGTCGGAGTCGTAGCCTATTTGTGTTGGCAGATCGAATGCTACGGAAAGCCCCGCCACACCCTGGCTCAATAAATAGTGGTAACGTTTATTCGATTCCTCAGCAGTACTGAAACCTGCATATTGACGCATCGTCCAAAGCTTGTTCCGGTACATGGTGGGGTGTACACCACGGGTAAAAGGGAACTGCCCCGGTAGCTCGTTCATAGTTACCGGGCCTGTATATAAAGGTTTAATATCTATACCTGAATCGGTAGTTATTTTTTTATTGCTCACGATTGAGAAATTCTAAATTTAAATTTGAAATGCTACGTTTATTTGCTTTCCAAACCGTAGAATAACATGTGTTTGGCCTCATTGTTAATTATTTCCAGAGCTACTTCTGTAGGCATGGCAATCTGGCTGGTAAGCACAAAATCGATAATGCGTACATGCAGTTCTTTAGCAGGAGCTTCAGGGCTTAACTGTGCGGCAATTTGGTTCACCATATTCATCTCCTGCTCCATAACACCTTTTACGGTATCCCATACTTGTTTCGATACGTATATCTGCTGCGAAAGGTTATGTTCGAATTCAGACTTGATGGTCATTATCAACATTTGTTGTAGCACGGCTACATTCATGCTTGGCTCATATACGCGTGGCACCAATTGGCGCGGGTGTATGCGTTCAATATAAAGTACCAGCCTTTCGTAGGCTTGCAGGCGAAGGCGGGTTGTTATATCCTGATTTTCGTGTAGCAAAGCCAGTTGTTTGCGTTTTAGCTCCGACACCAGGAATTTTTGAACAATAAGGTAGCTGGCAATTAATACGATTATTGCAGGTATGGTGTATTTAAGAATTTCGAGTATGGCTATCATAATATTATGGCAAAATAAAAGTTTTTAACTGGTTGTGCATTAATAAACTATAAAAAAACACCCGTTTTAGTCCGTTTTTACCACAACTTTTCTACAAAGCAGCTTTTGGTTTTCTACAACTTTCCATGCTTAATTAAATATTAGTGCATTAATAATTTATAACGTAGCGGTGTTGTTGGTCAGCATATTAGGTATTCGTATTGGTATTAAGGCAACTGTACTGTACAACTATATGGCATAGTTTTTAAAAAGTTCATAAGGATTTTAAAAACCAATAAACATGCAAAACAAAGAAGCAAATATTGAAATATTGAATGACCTGGTTAAGATAAATAACGACAGGATTGCAGGTTATGAGCGTGCAATAAATGAAGCGAAAGACCTGGATGTGGATCTAAAAGCAACCTTTGAGAGCATGATTGCTGAAAGCCGTGACTACAAATCGCAATTGGAAGCAGAAATAGTTAAAGATGGTGGTGAAGTTGAGGAAGGTACTACTACATCGGGCAAAATTTACAGGGCATGGATGGATGTGAAGGCTACGTTTACCGGAAGCGACCGTAAAGCGATACTTGAATCTTGCGAATTTGGTGAAGATGCGGCACAACGTGCTTATGAAGGTGCATTGGCCACAGATTCGGGGTTGGATGCCGGTTCGCGCGCGCTAGTACAAGAACAACAACGTTCACTAAAAAACTCGCACGACCTTATAAAGAAATACAGGGACACACATAGTAAATAACAAATGAATATTCACATAAACTGGTTAACCAAAACAATAAACAATAAAAAACAACTTATGAAAAATCTATTTAAATCATTAGCATTATTGAGTGTAGCAGGTGTATTAACGTTTAATGCTTCAGCTCAGAGCGATATGAATATGAAAACCGACAAAATGGAGAAAAAGTCGGAAAAAATGGACAAGAAAACTAATAAGGCGATCAGCGATATTTTGGGTGCTAATATGTACCAGATACGCCTTTTGGAACTGACAGAAGGAAAAGCAAAAGACCAAATGCTGAAAGACGCGGCTGCGAAAATGTTGCCTGAGTATCGCCAGATGAATGAAGAGCTTACACAATGGGCATCGACACATGGCTATACAACCATAGCAGCAGAAGCTAAAAAGTATGAGGGTAAAATAGACAAATGGAACAGCCACAACCAGGGCCTGGAATTAGACCATGATCTTGGTGAAGAACTGAATGACCTGAACAAAGACAATATTGACCTGGTGAAAAATGCCAAAGAAGATACTAAGGATGCAGAATTGAAAGCATGGTTAGATGGTGCATTGGCAAAAATGAAAGAGCATAAATCTCAACTGGATGCACTGAAAGAAAGGACTAAACAACCTTGGAAAGAAGAAAACAGGCCTAACTCACAAATGGGTAATAAATAAGCAAGTACAGAGCGTGAAACATAAAGGTGGACCGGATAACCGGCCCACCTTTATTATTTGCTTGTAGATGTATTTCTACATACAGCTAAATACAGGTATATACAATTGATTATTTATACTTTATAAATCATTGATAGTGTGTTGCGGTGAGAATTAGCATTGCTGATGGTGTGGGTGGCAAAGTATTTAACCTTATACTAATAATCTTAAAAAAACTAAGCTATGTGGACACAACCAGATTTAAATAACGAGTTTGATGAAACTGCAGCCGATTCGATGAATACTTTAAGCGCCCTTGTAAATAAAGTAGTAAAGCAGGGTTATACTGATAGCTTTACTGTTACCAAGAAGGGATTGTACTCTAATTCGATGGACAAATATTATATACCTAATGAAGTTACGGTAATCAATTTCTACCGTTTTGAAGGACAATCGGACCCCAGTGATAATGCTATAATGTATGTAATAGAAACTGCTGATGGCCGGAAGGGTACCCTGGTAGATGCCTACGGAACTTATTCGGATGATAGTGTAAATAAATTTATGAAGGAGGTGGCGGATATTAACAAGATAAACAAAGCAGAAACCGCATCTGACGATTCAGTATCGCCCGACACATCAATATAATTCAAGTCTAAGAGCTAAGATATTTAAAGGGGCTTTACGTCCCTTTTATATTTCCGTTACCGGGAAAAACAGCTTGAAGGTAGCCCCTACCGATGTATGGCCGTGCGCTGTAATATAACCTTCATGATTTACAACCACTCGCTGGCATATTGCCAGGCCCATGCCCTTGCCTTCATAATTAGAATCGCTATTGTGCAGGCGTTGAAATATCTGGAACATTTTGGTAATAAACTTATTATCGAAGCCGATGCCATTATCGGATATAGTGATGCGGTAAAAGTCCTTTTCAGCAAGCTCTTTATTAATATGGGCCAGCTCTACACCATTTACCTTGTCTGAAAGTATGGATATTACAGGTTGTGTACCTGGGCGGGAAAATTTTAAAGAATTATCAATAAGCTCGGTAAACAATAAGTGAAATTGCCTTGGGTACCCTACCAGTTGAGGCAATATGCCTCTATGCACAATGGCATTCTTCTCATCTATTTTATCTTGCAGGCCTGCCAGTACCGAGTTGACCACAATATTAAGGTCAACTTCTTCTTTAGGGCTTTCTTCTTTTATCAATTCCACCAGGTTAACCACATCATCTATAAGATCTTGCATACGTGTTACAGCTTGGTTGATACGGGTCGTAATATCTAAACTTTCCGTATCGTTTTCACCTTTCTTTATCCACTGAAGCCGATCGGTAAGTATGCGTACTTTACGCAATGGTTCCTGCAGATCGTGCGAGGCGGCGAAGGCTATCTGCTCCAACTCGGCATGAGAACGTTTCAGGTCTATCAGTTTCAGCTGCAGTTCGTCTTGCGATTGTTTTCTTTTCACAAGTTCCGTTATCATGAAAATGAACAGAATAATAGTTATGATACCAAAAATGGAAATGAGGTATTTTAAGGTGTTATCAGTTATTTGCTGGTAGTGGCGTTTGTTCTTAAAACGTTCGTGCAGGCTCTCATTTTCTGCATCTATCATTTTATGTATATAGCCAAGACATTCATCTTTTAGCTTTTTCCCCTGGTAAAAATATTTTGATATGCGGTTGCTATCGCTGGCGATACTATTGATATACTGGAGATTGTCTTTAAAGTTGGCCGCACGGAGCATATAGGCGCTTTTCAGCAGCGTAAGCCTGTGCTGTTGGTTGATATTGCCTTCAGTAAGTGTTTTTACATTGTCTATGGCAGGAAATGTAGCAGGTATCAGTTTGTACACATTGTATATAAAACTAGTGTCTTTAGTAAGCATATAACCGCGCTCCATTACATCAATATCCTTTACCGCACTTTCTATAGTATACAGGTCGGTAATAATCCTGTTGGTATGGTCTATTTGATTGGAATAATCGGAGTAAATGCTAAACTGCCTTAGCGAGTAGAATGATAGGGCAGCGACTATGGCAAATGAGAGAGAAAATCCGATAACAATAAAGCGAAGTCTCTTTTTCATTTTGTAATAATAGGAGTATTTATTGAGGTGTATTGTAGAAATTATTCCTCAACATAAGCTTCGTTGGCTGAGGAATTTGAAATTATAATAACGAATTGAAATATTATGTATCTTTTAGTTTGTTGATTATCTATTGATTATATTTTGCTTATAAATAAATTGGCCCGGAGCAAAATTTGGCTTCAAGGTTGCCTTACTAGTGACACAAGTGTAAAAGACTTAAGCCAACATATTTATGATATCACAGCAACAGACCCAGAAGCAGCAACTGAAGATATTACCTCAGCAGATACAGTTGCTTAACTTGTATTTTCTTAATTCGCTTGAGTTGGAGCAGCGGATAAAAAATGAACTGGAAGAAAATCCTTTTCTGGAAACACAAACAGAAGATGGAGGTGCAGAAGAGGGGCTATCAAAAACTGATGTTCAGGATTACCAGGATTATGAGGAGTATAAATATGATGATGCACCTGATTATAAACAGGAGTATCAAAACTATTTTAGTTCCGATTTTACGCCCAATACAGCATTAAAGAATGTAGAGCATTTTAAAGATGATGCTAAACAACAACTTCGCCTGCTGGATCTTGACGACAGAAAAGCCGCTATTGCAGAATATCTTGTAGATGCACTAAATAACCATGGGCTTATGGACAAGCCTTTGGAAGAAGTGGCAGATGATTATTCATTTATTGTACAAAGCATTGTTGA
>CBFGNI010000124.1:0-8532 GCA_965650105.1 uncultured bacterium
AGTGAAATGATAAATAAATGGTTTGGTACCGCCCAAGGCGAAATCTATTGCGTAACTAAATACAGTCAGAGGATGGTAATTGCCTACATAAAAGTGGCTAAACCAGGCTTGCCAATTAGACAGCGTTTTAATATCTGCATTATTAATTACATACTCAGGATCATCCCAGGTCATGAACCCACCATGCAATAGTTTACTATAAACAATAAATACCGACAACATTAATACACCTATATGCAGCCAGCGGTTATTTAGCAACGATTTTTCTTTCATTACCATTTCCAGTTTACTACTCCATGTGTATAGTTTTCTAATATACCATCCTCCCTTTGCACGGCTAGTTGCCCGTTTGGCAGTGTTTCATAAACACGGGCTGTCCATTCTTTTCCATCTTGTGCAAATAATTGATTTTGCCCTTTCCGGTATAGCATCGCATTATAGTCATTAAGTATATCTTGCGGGCTTTTTGCATCAGTTAAAAACTCAAATAATTTGCGCCTTATCAGATAACCCAGTTGTTCTATATCTATCAACTTGCCAGAAGCTTTAAATAAAGAGGTAGCTAAGGGCAAATCTTCAGGAAAGTCAGCCTGGCGAACATTAAGACCCAAACCAATAATTGCGTACATCCATTTACTGCCACGCAAAACATTTTCTATCAGTATTCCTCCTGCCTTTTTGTCACCAACAATTATGTCATTAGGCCACTTGATACAAATATTAGAATTATTACACAAAAGCTGAATAGTATCTGCCACAGCCACCGCTACTGTTGCGCTAAAGATGAATTGTTGCTCCAAACCGTAATCCGGACACAATATCACGCTCATAAGCAGGCTGTCAGCACCCGGGTCCTGCCAGCTTTTACCCCGTTGTCCCTTTCCTTGTGTTTGGTGCCTTGCAATCAGTGTCAGCCCGTCTTGTGCCGTATCGGCATCTATCAGCCGCATGGCATAGTTATTGGTACTATCAATCGTATCAAGTTCTATTATTGGCGCATCTAATAAGGCTTGTAACTTTACTGACAAAGTTTGTTTAATTTTGAATAGCTGTAAAGATATTGCCAAACAAAACAATAGAAGTAAGCAATTTGGATAAAATTATAACTGCATTACAGGGAAGAAAAAAATCTGCTACCCGCCTCACGCGCAACAGCAAGCTTTTTAAAACAATCCTTAAAGCTATCCACGAAAAAAAAGGGGAGTCAATTATATCGCTCGATCTTAGAAAGATAGATGAAGCGGTTGCGGATTTCTTTATTTTATGCGAAGCTAAATCGAATGTTCAAATCAAAGCCATAGCTGATTCAATAGAAGAAATGGTAAAAACAGAATGCGACGAACTACCTTACCATGTTGAAAGAGGAACGCAATGGACACTTGTTGACTATGTAAATGTGGTGGTCCATATTTTCGACCATGAATACCGTAAGTTCTATGACCTCGAGAACCTATGGGCAGACGCGCAAAGAGAGGAACACAACGATTAACGAATAAAGTTTTTAGGAACAAGATGGAAGATAATAAACAAAAACCCGGAATGCCGGGAAATGATAGAAAGGGACCGAAAAAAGGTCCGCGTTTCAATATCTATTGGATATATGGCTTGTTCTTCGCTATACTGATAGGCTTGCAATTCTTTACCGGCAATATGAGCAATAGTGCCAAAGAAATGAGCTTTCAGGATTTTAAGACAAACTACCTGGATAAGGGCATAGTTGAAAAACTGGTTGTAGTAAATAATAGCGAAGTAGAAGTATACGCCAAGCAAAATACCCAGGTGGCACCTGTAAACAAAAAACCTTTCACCAGCAGCAATAGCAATAATAACCCTGTTATTACATTTCGTATTGGTACTGTAGACCAGTTTGAACAAAACCTGAAGGATGCGCAAGTAAACACACCTGACGGACAAAAAGTACGTGTAATATACGAGCCAAGAGGCAGCCTGTTGAATTCAATACTTGAATCATTCCTGTTTCCTATTATACTTATGGTAGCGGTATGGTTCCTGATAATGCGTAAAATGGGCGGTGGTGCAGGTAGCGGCGGTGCGGGTGGCGGCATCTTCAATATTGGTAAATCAAAAGCACAGCTTTTTGAAAAAGGCACTCGTGTTAACATCACTTTCAACGATGTTGCCGGTCTGGATGAAGCCAAGGTTGAGGTTATGGAAATAGTAGATTTCCTTAAAAACCCTAAAAAGTACACTGCATTAGGAGGTAAGATACCCAAAGGAGCCTTGCTTGTAGGCCCTCCGGGCACTGGTAAAACCCTTCTGGCTAAGGCTATGGCGGGCGAGGCCCAGGTACCATTCTTCTCAATGTCAGGTTCCGATTTCGTTGAGTTGTTTGTGGGTGTAGGAGCCAGCCGGGTGCGCGACCTTTTTAAGCAAGCACGCGAAAAAGCACCTTGTATCGTGTTCATTGATGAAATAGATGCTATAGGCCGTGCCCGTGGAAAGAATATGATGATGAGCAATGACGAGCGCGAAAACACCTTGAACCAGTTACTGGTTGAAATGGATGGTTTCAGCGGCGATACAGGCATTATAGTACTGGCTGCAACCAACAGGCCCGATGTACTGGATACTGCCCTACTTCGCCCGGGTCGTTTCGACAGGCAAATCTCAATTGATATACCCGACGTAAAAGGCCGCCAGAAAATTTTTGAAGTTCACCTGAAGACCATTAAAAAGTCATCGGACCTTGATATCAAAAAACTGGCAGTACAAACCCCAGGGTTTGCAGGTGCTGATATTGCCAATATATGTAATGAAGCTGCCCTGATAGCTGCCCGTAAAGGTAAAACAGAAGTTGACATGAGCGACTTCAATGATGCTATAGACCGTGTAATAGGTGGGCTTGAGAAGAAAAATAAAATCATACTGCCTGAAGAGAAAAAGGTTATTGCTTATCACGAAGCTGGCCACGCAGTATCGGGTTGGTTCCTGGAGCATGCACACCCGTTAGTAAAAGTTACGATAGTGCCGCGTGGTGTAGCAGCGCTTGGCTATGCTCAATATCTGCCAAAAGAAATGTACATCCGCAATACCGATCATCTTATAGATGATATGTGTATGTCGCTTGGTGGGCGCGCTGTAGAAGAATTGGTTTTCGGTAAAATTTCAACCGGGGCATTAAGCGATCTGCAGCACATTACACGCATGGCCTATGCGATGGTGTCGATGTATGGCATGAACGATAAAATAGGCAACATATCTTTCTACGATCCGCAGAACGATAATGCTATGACCAAGCCGTACTCGGAAGAAACAGGCAAGATCATTGATGACGAGGTAAGGAAACTTGTTAATGAAGTTTACCAAAAAACCAAATCATTACTGAACGACAAAATGGAAGCAGTAAAAACCATAGCGGAAGAACTGCTGAAGAAAGAAGTACTATACAAAGACGATATGGAACGCCTTTTGGGCAAACGTCCTTTCGTTGAGGATTATCCAAGCGAAGAGGCTCCGCCAATAGCGGGTGTTGAACCGGAAATTTACCCTGCATAAAGCAAATAATAAATTTTAACAGCAAAGCGATGGACTTAGTTCATCGCTTTGCTATTTTTGAGCCATTATATGCAAACACTCAAAACATCGAAAGCAAAAGAAAATATCCTTAGCAAAATAAGGAAGGCATTAAGTGAAGACAGCTTACCCATGCCCTTTCCCGATGTGGACAAAGAAAATGCACAGGATGCTTTTGCTAAAAATGAATTGAGTATAGAAGAGCAGTTTGCTGAAAACTTTACTAACCTGGGTGGTAAATTTATTTTCTGCAGTAACGAGCAGGAACTTTACGATAATCTCACCTTGCTATACGACGACCGTGGATGGACAAAAGTGTTTTGCTCGGAAGAGAAGTTGAATGTGCATTTTGAAAACAATAAACTTGATTTTATACAATCAACGCATATTGAAGATGGTAGTGCAGATGCCTGTATTACAGGCTGCGAATATTTGGTAGCACGCACCGGTTCTGCCATTTTCAGCAGCAAACAAAATTTAGGACGTACCTCAACTGTTTTTTATCCGGTTCATATCATCGTAGCATATTTTAGGCAGATTGTACCCGACATACAAGATGGCATCAATGCCCTTAAATCTAAATATGGCAGTAACATACCTTCAATGATAAATCTGAACACAGGGCCAAGCCGTACTGCAGATATTGAAAAGACCCTTGTAGTAGGTGTGCACGGGCCGGGCGAGGTTTTTTGCTTTTTAGTAAACGCATAGTTCCCTTCCAATTTCTTGGCTAACTTTAGGGTATGCAATCACATAGCATATCCGGCCATCTTGTCGATATATTTCAACGAGACACCTATCCCGTAAAAGTGACCATAAACAATGGCATTATTATCTCCATTGAAAGAATTGCTGATGCACCCATGCAGTATATTCTTCCTGGCTTTATAGATGCGCATGTGCATATTGAAAGCTCAATGTTACTGCCTTCAACTTTTGCACGCATGGCCGTGGCGCATGGCACTGTAGCCACAGTATCCGACCCTCATGAAATAGCGAATGTATGCGGTATTGAGGGCATTCAATATATGATTGATAACAGCAAACAATCTCCCTTTAAATTCTTCTTCGGCGCACCTTCATGTGTTCCTGCCACCGGCTTCGAAACTGCGGGTGCAGCAATTAATAGCATAGACACTGAAAAATTATTGCAACAACCCGATATATGGTATTTGTCGGAAATGATGAACTACCCCGGCGTTCTATTCAAGGACAAGGAAGTTCTTGCAAAAATAGAAGCAGCACTTCGTATTGGGAAACCTGTAGATGGACATGCACCTGGATTGATGGGTGATGATGCGCGTAATTATGCAACTGCAGGCATAACTACCGACCATGAATGCTTTACATTACAGGAAGCCTTGGGGAAGATAGAACTGGGCATGAACATTATAATAAGGGAGGGCAGCGCAGCAAAAAATTTCGAGGCGCTCCATCCTCTTATCAGTAGCCATCCTGATAAAGTAATGTTCTGCAGCGATGACAAACATCCCGATGAGCTGGAAGTTGGACATATTAATGTGTTAGTGAAAAGAGCGTTAGCTAAAGGTCATAACGTGTACAATGTGTTGACTGCTGCATGTATTAATCCTGTACACCATTACAAATTACCTGTTGGCTTATTGCAAACCGGTGATGCCGCTGACTTTATAGTTATTGATAGCATAAATGATTTCAACGTTCTACAAACCTATATCAACGGGCAATTAGTTGCTGAAAATGGCAAAACGTTGCTGCCCTACCTGCAAGCTAAATCTATCAACAATTTTAATGCTACGCCAAAACAGGTTCAGGATTTCTCAATACCTGTAACTGCTAACCAACCAAACTTAAGAGTAATAGAAGCTATAGAAGGACAGCTAATAACGAATGAATTGATAATGCCCGGCAAAGTAAAAGATGGTAATTTAATAAGTGATATAGAAAATGATATTTTAAAAATTGCAGTTGTTAATCGTTATGAAGCAAATGCAAAACCTGCAATTGCATTCATCAAGAACTTTGGGTTGAAACATGGCGCAATAGCTTCAACCGTAGCACACGACTGCCATAATATCATTGCAGTAGGCGCAGACGATGAAAGCATCTGTAAAGCGATAAATGCACTGGTAAAACATAAAGGTGGCATTTGTGTAGTGAACAATAACGAAGAATATGTATTACCCTTGCCTGTTGCAGGTCTTATGTCATTAGAAGATGGACCTGAAGTATCAACAAAATACACTGCTATTGACAAAAAAGCAAAACAACTTGGCACACCTCTTCAGGCTCCATTCATGACATTGTCTTTCATGGCATTGTTAGTGATTCCTTCATTAAAACTCAGCGACAAGGGATTGTTCAATGGAAAAGAATTTCACTTTACTTCTCTTACTGTATAAAAGTATAGCCATCAATTTGATGGCTATTACCTAACAATATAAAATTAGATCGATTAGTTCTTATATACTTTCAGGGCAGCTTCCAGGCAGTCCATTGCCGCATTGATATCGTCTTCATTCAATACATAAGCCAGGCGCACTTCATTAAACCCTTTGCCCGATGTAGCGTAAAAGCCTGAAGCAGGTGCCATCATTATGGTTGCGCCGTTATATTCAAATTCTTCCAGCAGCCACTGGCAAAACCGTTCGCTGTCTTCCACGGGCAATTTAGCCATCGCATAGAATGCGCCACCAGGCATAGGGCAGGTTACACCATCCATTGCCTGCAACCTTCTTACCAGCAGGTCGCGGCGCCTGTTGTATTCAGCATGCACTTTACTGAAATAATCAGCCGGTAGATCTACAGCTGCTTCACCAAGTATTTGCGCCAAAGATGGGGGGCTTAGGCGGGCCTGTGCAAACTTCATTGCGGCACCCAGCACACGTTGGTTGTGGGTTACAAAAGCTCCTATACGCCCACCGCACGCGCTGTACCTTTTCGATATTGTATCTAACAGGATTGCGTGTTGATCCAACCCTTCCAAAGACAGGGCAGATATATGTTTCTGGCCATCATAGCAAAACTCACGATAGGCTTCGTCGCTAAACAGGAAAAGGTCGTGCTTCAGACATATTTGTTTCAGCACATCCAATTCTTCCTGGCTATACAGGTAGCCCGTAGGATTGTTAGGATTGCATATCATGATAGCCTTGGTGCGCGTCGTCACAGCCTGTTCAAAAGCTTCAAGCGGAGGCAATGAAAAACCTGTTTCTATACTTGATGGTATGGGTACTACCTTTACTCCGGCACTAGTTGAAAAGCCGTTATAGTTAGCGTAGAAAGGCTCCGGAATAATTATCTCATCACCTTCATCAAGGCAGCTCATTATGGCAAACGATATCGCTTCAGAGCCCCCTGTTGTTACAATTATCTCGTTATAATCAACTTCCACATTATGGCGCTTGTAATACTCTACCAGTTTCTTACGGTAGCTTTCATTACCCGCGCTATGGCTATATTCCAATATCTTGATATCTGACTTCTTTATAGCGTCCAGAATTGCAGGTGGTGTTTCTATATCAGGCTGGCCAATATTCAGGTGGTACACTTTTACACCTCTTTTTTTAGCTTCTTCAGAATAAGGAACAAGTTTGCGTATGGGCGATGGTGGCATTAATGAACCACGATGTGATATTACCGGCATGGCGCAAAATTAGTAAATGGAAACATTAATAACGTTAACCTATAAAAAAAATAGCCCTGCAAAATGCAAGGCTATAAAATATAGTCAATTAGTAATTAGTTCTTTTTATCGGTTGCTTCAGCAGGATTTTGCGCAGCTATCACTGTACCTTTAATATGAAGTTCATAACGCTCTTTATTGTCAACTTTCTTAGCGTTCGATTGAATAAACACATCTTTATTGAAAGGAGCTACACGGCCTTGTGTATTATACTTTACAGTTAGCTTACCTTTTTTACCTGGCAAAATTGGTTCTTTAGGCCATTCGGGAGTGGTGCAACCGCAAGATGCAGATGCATTTTGAATGATCAAAGGCTCATTACCTACGTTAGTAAATTCAAATACATGCGTAGCTACAGGGCCTTCTTTTATGGTACCAAAATCATGAGTATCACCACCTTTGAATTTAAATTCCGGCTGAGCTTGTACACCCACTGCAGTTGCAGCAAGAATCATCAGAGTAACGAATAGTTGTTTCATTGTTTGTTTTTATTTTCTATGTTTTTGTAAAAGAAGATATTAATTAGTCTTAACCATCGACGAGTTTTGGGGCACTGAACTTTCCGGTGCTTTTTCTACATTACCCTTAATAGTCAGTACTTTGTTGCCTGCGTTGGAAGTAATAGTTATTGTTTTAGTAAAAGCATTAGGGCGGCCAACTGTATTATAAGAGGCCTTAACGGTGCCTGCTTTACCGGGCAATACAGGATCTTTAGAATACGAAGGTGTAGTACAACCGCAAGAAGCTTGAACGTGTTGTATAATTATTGGCTCTTTACCAGTATTTGTAAAAGTAAATTCATACTCAGCAGCCGGGCCTTCGGCTATTGTTCCAAAATCATGTACTTCAGTTTTGAAAGCCATGTTCTCAGGTGCAAGGTTAGCTGATTTTGTAACCACTGTTGCCGGAGGAGCAGTTACACCTGGTGCCGTCAATGTTTTTGAAGCTGTTGGAGCAGCCGCTTTAACATTTTTTTTATCCTGCGCCATTACAGCACCCACGCTCATTAATACAACACCTAATGATAGGATTGCTTTTTTCATATTTTTTTGATTTAAAATTGATAATTGAGGTTCACAAATTTAATACATAGACTTCAACAAACATGCTATGGTTTGTTAAGCACTTGCCAAATTTAGATTTTTTATTTGTAATACCCTACCTATCTTAGCCTTGCTCTATATGGAACAAGACATATCAAATTGCATAAAAACAATATGTAATTCGGGAGTAATTTTATACCATACCGATACAGTTAGCGGCATACGTTGTGATGCGTAGAATGAAAAGGCTGTGGAAAAGGTTTTCAGCATAAAAAACCGGCCTAAAAACAA
>CBFGNI010000125.1:0-8519 GCA_965650105.1 uncultured bacterium
TTTTACAAATAGCTACTTTTTTGTACCGTTCTTATATCAAATGGCGGTTCAATCGCACGGGGGTGATGTGTTTGCACTAACCGCCGGAAGCGATCAAACAGCGTATCTTCCTGTAAAAGATCTGACCGACCGCACCGTAGTGCATTTATATGCTGATGGTTTAGATGTGATACCACCCCAAAGAACGGTAGCTGCAGGTGTTGAAGTAAACATTGCCAAAGTACAGCAACAGGCAGGTTTCTATACCCTGGCTGCTGCGGGTGCCGATACGTCAATTGTAGCAATAAATCAGGACAGGGCTGAGTCACACTTGGCCACCTGGGATATCAACGTGCTTAAAAAACAGTGGGAAGGCAATAACATACATTGGGTGGCCGATGGTAAATACAATGAACAAGCTGGCAGTCATAATGCAACAAACTTCCCCCTTTGGAAAGTTTGTGCTATTTTAGCCCTGTTAATGCTGCTGGCTGAAACCTATGTTTTAGCGGGCGGTCTTCGCAAACAGAACACAGCTATTTAACTGCAATTATGCAATTGCTCATCAGGCAGGCCAAGATTATAGATCCGGGTTCGGATTTTCATAACAAAACCGTAGATATACTTATTAAAAACGGTAAGATCATCTCTATTGGTCAACTGGATACCGATGCCGATAAAGTAATTGAAACAGATGGCCTGCATATAAGCAAAGGCTGGGTAGATATATTGGCCGACTATAGCGAACCGGGGCATGAACAAAAAGAAACAATCATATCCGGTTTATCAGCAGCGGCGGCAGGAGGTTTTACCGAAGTGCTTTTAGCACCCAATACTACTCCTGCTGTCAGTACAAAATCAATTGTTGAGTTCATCATCCGCAAAGCATTGGGCAATGTAGTTTCACTACATCCAATGGGCTCGGCCAGCAATAATATTGAAGGCAAAACGCTGGCTGAAATGCTGGATATGCGTGCCCAGGGCGCAGTTGCCTTTACCGATGGCTGGAAACCAATACAAAATGCCAATCTGGCACTTAAGGCGCTCGAATACATTAAAGCATTCAATGGTGTACTGTTGCAAATACCTGCCGAAGGAAGTTTATCAGCAGGTGGCTTGATGCACGAAGGAAGTACCTCTACAAGGCTGGGTATGGCAGGCATACCTGAAATGGCTGAAACATTACTTATACATCGCGATCTGGAGTTGCTGCGCTATACAGGCTCAAGGTTACACATCAGTGGTATATCCTCTGCTGCAGGTGTGGATATGATAAGGAAAGCAAAAGCAGAAGGTTTGGATGTTACTTGTTCCGTAACCCCATACCACTTAGCACTTACCGATGAAGCACTTACAGGCTATAGCAGTCTTTATAAAGTAACGCCACCACTACGTACAGAGAATGACAGGAAGGCGTTAATAGAAGCCCTGGCTGATGGTACTATAGATTGCCTGGCTTCGCACCACAGGCCGCAAGAGTGGGATGCCAAGGAAAAGGAATTTGAATATGCCGGTGAAGGGATGAATGTGCAGGAGATAGCCTACAATATTGCGCTTACCGCAATAGGTAAGAAAGTAAAAACCGACAGACTGGTTGATGCGCTGAGTATAAAACCACGCGCGATATTTAATTTACCCCCTGCTGAAATAGCAGAAGGTGCAGTTGCTAATCTTACATTGTTCACCACAACAGGTGGTATCAACTATAGTACACAAGACATCAGGTCTGTTTCCAAAAACAATCCTTTTATAGGTAAAGACCTGCAAGGGCAGGTTATTGGCATCGTAAACAATAACAAACTACACCTAAACAAATAAGCTATGGAAAAGAAAAAAACCCACATGGTATATGGCCTGTTTACAGCAATAGCTGCCATCATCTTAGGCCTTGTATTACATTTTACAGGTTTGTCTTTCGAGCCTTGGGCACAATGGGTAACCCTCGGCGTTTTATTGGTAGGTTTAATATTGAATGGAATGGCTTTCTCGAAAGAGAACGGCGGCATTGTAACTTTTGGACAAGTATTCAGTAGTTGTTTTAAGGCTACAGCTATTTATACACTTATACTTATTGTCTGGTCTTTCATATCATTACTGATTTTTCCTGATATCATGGAAAAAGGTATGCAAATAGCTGAAGAGAGAATGACAAGCCAGGGCTTATCTGAAGAACAAATTGATAAGGCGATGGAAATGACACGCAACAATTTTAAAGTGTTCATGGTAGGTGGCATCTTATTCATGACCATGTTTTGGGGTGCAATATTTTCTCTGCTTTCAGCAGCAATTGCTAAGAAAACCCCAAATGCGGCACCGCCTGCGCAAATGCAATAACTATACAGTATTTTAGTGCAACCCATGCAGATTGATATCTCTATCGTAGTACCTCTTTATAATGAAGAGGAATCATTACCGGAACTTGTTGACTGGATCGAGAAAGTATGTACTGAACTTGGTTATATACACGAGGTAATAATGGTGGATGATGGTAGCACTGACAATAGCTGGTATGTGGTGCAGCAACTGGCAGCACAATACCCTGCGGTAAAAGGTATTAAATTTCAGCGCAACTATGGTAAAAGTGCTGCACTAAATGAAGGATTCAAAGCGGCCCTGGGTAATGTGGTCATTACTATGGATGCAGATCTGCAGGATAGCCCCGATGAGATACCTGAACTTTACCGCATGATAATGGCCGATGGTTTCGATATGGTGAGCGGCTGGAAAAAAGTAAGGCACGATAACACATTTACAAAGAATCTTCCTTCCAAATTATATAATTCGGTTAACCGCGCTGTATCGGGCATTAAGTTGCACGATATGAACTGCGGGCTGAAATCGTACCGCCGCAACGTAGTAAAAAGCATTGAGGTGTATGGTGAAATGCACCGTTTTATACCCGTACTGGCCAAAGCTGCGGGGTTCCGTAAAATAGGTGAAAAAGTAGTTGTGCACAGGGCGCGCAAATACGGAGTGTCAAAATTTGGCTGGGAGCGTTTTATCAATGGTTTTCTCGATCTGCTTACCATCCAGTTCGTAAGTAAGTTTGGTAAAAAACCTATGCACTTCTTTGGTAGTTTAGGCATGCTTACCTTTCTGGTAGGTTTCATCATGGCTATATGGATGGTGATTGAAAGGCTGAGTGTGGGTGAAAACTATGGCCTTACCAATAAACCACCATTCTACATTGCATTGGCGGCTATGGTAATTGGTACCCAGTTTTTCCTTACAGGCTTCCTGGCCGAATTGACTTCGCGTAGCGCCGCCGACCGTAATCATTACCTTATAGAAGAAAGAATAGGTAATCTTTAACTTTCCTCAATAGCCTCACATACAGCGGAATAGATAAATTTATTGTCTGGTGACAATTAGGTAAACCATTGTCGCCTGTTTTGGTATTATATTTGAAATAGCTTTAAGGCATTTCGTAAAAGACTTATAATGAGGATAGCAAAAGAATGGATGATAGGTGCGGCATTGTTGTTAACAGCAACAACTGCCAATGCACAATGGGGAAAGCTCTTTGATAAAGCTAATGGGGTATTGAACGATGCCGGTGTGAAAACAGGAAACACAGGCACTACTACCGGTAGCTATACTAATAGCGAGGCCGTAACTGCATTGAAAGACGCCTTAAAAATAGGTGCCCAAAACGCATCAGGAAGGTTATCAACTGTTAATGGTTTTTTTGGGAACCAGTTGATAAAAATATTAATGCCCCCCGAAGCCCAGAAAGTGGAAGCTGTAATGCGTTCTGCAGGTTTGGGAAGCTATGTTGATAAAACAATTTTATCAATGAATCGTGCCGCTGAAGATGCTTCGGGTAAAGCTGTGAATATATTCGTCAATGCTATTACCACCATGTCTGTGCAAGATGGTATTTCTATTGTAAGAGGTGGACAAGGCGCTGCAACTAACTATCTGAAGGCAAAAACTACCCAGCAACTTACCAATGCATTCAGGCCGGTTATACAGAATTCACTCAGCAAAGTGAACGCCACTAAATATTGGGCTGATGTTTTTAACTTGTATAATAAACTACCTATATCAAACAATAAAGTAAACCCTGATCTTACCGCTTATGTAACAGAACGTGCTTTGAATGGCTTATTTGTTACCATAGCCGATGAAGAAAATAAAATAAGAACGAATCCTGCAGCAAGGGTTACAGATATACTGAAGAAGGTTTTCGGTAAGTAATGCACAACTAAATCAGACACATAAAGTACCAATTTGTAAAAGGCACCAACAATGACACAAGAAGCCAGCAACACACTATCAGCCTGGTGGGATACTATATCTTTCCCCGGCAAGGAACAATATTCACTAAACGAAACCGGAGATTTGATATTGAACGGTAATGGCCCTTTCAGGGAAAGGATCATCGGCACACTAACCGATAATGCTGCTATTACTTTCAAAGCTTTGACTGATAAATTTCCTGAGGTGGAAGCAAAAGTGTCGGAACTTGAAACAGAATGGGCAGGTGCCGAAGACAAATTAAAATTGTTTGGTAAAGTAGAAAGAGTAAAAGAGTACTTGAAACATACCAATGCAGCAGGCGATTTTAAAATGCTGTACGATAAACTGGCTCTTATAGATGCGGAACTAAACGGATTGGTACAAAAGAACTATGATGCAAGGCTGGATTTGGTGAAAAGGGCTGAAGCCATTGCGGAAAGTGAAGACTGGAAAGATGCTACCCAAAAATTTAAAGAGATAACTGAAGAGTGGAAAAATACGGGCCATATAGATAAAGAAAAAAGCGACGAGCTATGGGGCAGGCTGGATGCAGCCAAGAATAAGTTCTTCGACCGCAAACGCCAGCACAGCGAAGATGTAGAAAAGGACATGCTGCAAAACCTGGACCTGAAAATGGAACTGGTTGAGAAAGCAGAAAAGTTGGCCGCCTCTGAAAACTGGAAGGAGACAACGGAAGCATTTAAGCAACTGATGGATGAATGGAAACATACAGGTAAAACACTGCATGATAAGAACGAGGAGCTTTGGAATCGCTTTATTCAGGCCAAGAATGCATTTTACGACAGGAAAAAAGTACACTTCGAGAGCATACAGGTAGAGCAGGAAGCCAACCAGTTGAAAAAAGAAGCACTGATAGAGCAGGCAGAAGCTATGAAAGATAATACAGATTGGGGCCCGGCTACACAAGCATTTACCAACCTGTTTGAAGAGTGGAAGAAGGTAGGTAAAGTGCCTATTGAAAAAGCGGAAGAACTGTGGGCCAAATTCAACGCTGCCCGCGAACATTTTTTCCAGGCTAAGAGGCATCATTTCGAAACAGTGAAAGTAGCGCTCAGTGATAACTACGCCCAAAAAATGGGGTTGTTAAAAAGGGCCGAAATATTGCAGCATTCTAAAAACTGGCGCGAAGCCACTGCTGAGATAAATGAGCTGATGGATGAATGGAAAAAGATAGGTCCTGTACCGCGTGAGCATAGCAACGAAATATGGGAAAAATTCATTGCAGCGCGTAAAAACTTTTTTGCACGTAAAGATGCGGATAGAGAAAGGAGGCAGGAACAAGTGGAAAGACAAAAAGAATATAAGAGCAAGCAAGCTGCGGGCTTTGTACACAAGCTGGAGGATGAAATAGAAGAAGAACAGGAAAGGCTTGCAGACTTTAAAGAAGGTTTGCAGAATATAACCCCCGGCCTTAAAGAAGAAGAGCTAAGGGCACATCTTACCAAACTCATAGCCCAAACCGAACAGAAAATAGCGCATAAACAACAAAAGCTGGAAGAAGTAAAAGCTCAGGCCATAAACAGCGGTACAGGAGATAAAAACGAAAATGTGTAAAACAAGCACATTTACTATTTAGCTACTAGCCTAAGGGTTTCGTAACTTCATTGCTGCAATCTTTAGTGTGCAATGATCATCAACGAACAACTTTTTCTTCAACGATATAATAACCTTAACGAGCAACAAAAACAGGCTGTAGATGCTATCTACGGCCCTGTTATGGTTATAGCAGGCCCCGGTACCGGTAAAACGGAAGTACTATCGGTACGCATAGCCAACCTGTTGCGCAGCGAAGCACAGGTGCAACCAGCCGAGATACTTTGCCTTACCTATACCGATGAGGCAACCAACTCCATGCGCAACCGTCTTACCCAGATAATAGGTACGGCGGCGCATAAAGTAAACATCGTCACCTTCCATGCTTTTTGTAACAACGTAATCCAGGCCAACAGCGAAAACTTCAGCCTGCGTTCATTGCAACCCATTACCGACCTTGAACGTACTGAACTGCTCTATGAAATATTCGAAACACTGCCACAGGGACATATACTTAGAAAGCTAAGCGGTAATATATACTACGACGCAGGCCGCTTGAATCGCCTGTTCGATTTCATGAAGCGCGAACACCTTTCTGCTGCTGATATAGAAACTGCAGTTGAAACATACAATGCCAGCCTGTCCGAGCGTGAAGAGTATGTATATAAAAGAGCAGGTAAAGGTTTTGCCAAGGGCGACCTCAAACAAGCCCAGATAGATGATGAGATAAGAAAGATGTCGCAGACACGCGCTGCTGCGGGCTTATACGAAGTCTATAACGAACGTATGCGCGAAATGGGCCGCTACGATTTCAATGATATGATCGTTTGGGTGCTTGAAGAATTCAAGAACAATCCTGCATTACTGCAAAGCTACCAGGAGCGTTACCAGTTTATTTTGGTCGATGAGTTTCAGGATACTAATGGCGCACAGAATGAACTGATCAATGAACTGACACAGTTCTGGGACGATCCCAATCTTTTTGTAGTGGGCGATGATGACCAATCTATTTACGAATTCCAGGGCGCACGTATCCGCAACATTATCGACTTCTACCAGAAATTTAAAGAATCGATACAGGTTATTGTGCTGCCACAAAACTACCGTTCATCGCAACCGATACTCGATAAAGCCACTGCAACTATTCAAAACAATTTACAGCGCCTTATCTATCAGCTAAAAGATTTACAACTTGATAAAAACATCGTAGCATCGCACCCGCGCTTTGCCGGTGGTAAGGATACTGTTCAGCCTCTGGTAACCGCATACAGCAATGTGGTGCATGAAGAAGCCGATGTACTGATGCAGATTGAACAATTGCGTGCGGAAGGCATACCACTCAACGAAGTAGCTATCATCTACGCACAGCACAAGCAGGCGGATAATATTATGGCGCTGATGGACCGCATAGGTATGCCATATAGTGTAAAGAAGCAGGTGAATGTTTTAGAACTACCACTCATTCAGCAGATCATCAACTTGCTGCGCTATCTCGACGACGAGAAAAAAGCACCATTCAGTGCAGAACATATTTTGTTCGGCATCATGCACACGCCCTACTACGAAATAGACCCAACAGATATTGCAATGCTCGCATTGTATATACAAACCAACAAGGCAAAAGATAAAAGCCTTGGGTATTGGCGTTTGGTATTGGCGAATGGTTTGTTGCTGGAATCACTCAACCTGAAAACGGTTGAAGCGCTCAGACGCTTAGGCGATAATATCAATAACTGGTTGCGACTACAACAGGAGTTGCCTGTACCCTTACTTATTGAACATATATTACACGAAAGCGGTATTGTACAGCATTTGCTGAAAGAAAAAGATCATGTATGGCAAATGCAGGTTTTGCATACCTTCTTCGATTTTGTTCGTGAAACTTATGCACGGAATCACCGAACAGGTATTACTGATCTGCTGCGTATGATAGACCGCATGCAGTTGGAGAACATCAGCATACCGGTGCAAAAAATAGTGCAAAACGAAAATGGTGTAAAACTCTACACAGCACATGGCGCCAAAGGCAATGAATTTGAATATGTGTATTTAATAGGCGTTACCAAAAACTTTTGGGAAGCACGTAAAGGTGCAGGCAATGAATACAAACTACCCGATACTATAACCAGTACCGATGACGATGCAGACAAAACCTACAAGACAGAAGTAGCACGTCGTTTATTTTATGTAGCCCTTACCCGTGCTAAAAAAATGCTGCACGTATCTTATGCAGTTGCTGATAACCAGGGTAAGCCAATAGAACATTCAGTATTTATTGATGAGATAAGCACTGCCGATGAACGTGTAAATAAACAGGTGACAAGTGAAGAGGTCATTAAGCATATAGCATGGGCTATGCAGCCGGTGCCTGAAGTGCGTATATCATTGGCTAACCATAAATGGATAGACATGGTATTGCAGCAGTTCATTATGAGCTATACCACCCTGTCCAAGTACCTGCGCTGCCCGCTTAGTTACTATTACGAAACATTGCTGCGTGTACCTTACCTGAAGAATGATGCGTTGGCTTACGGTAGTGCATTGCACTATGCGCTGGAGCGCATGTTCAAACTGATGAAAGAAAGGAATGGTGAGTTCCCAACAAAAGAAGAAGTGATCACTGTTTTCAGAACAGGTATGTATTCAGAACAGGAGTCGTTTACGCCATTGCAATACGAACGCAGAATGGAGCAAGGCGAAACAACCATATCCGATTATTACGATAAGTACCTGCCCACCTTCTC
>CBFGNI010000126.1:0-8360 GCA_965650105.1 uncultured bacterium
AAGAAGAACCATTGGTACTGCCTGAAGTGTAATGGGCTAATATTAACTTCCTGTTAAGCCATTCGGGTCTACCTTGCACCATCTAAAAACATAGGCTATGTCTAAAACAGTTTTAATAACAGGTAGTACAAGTGGCATAGGGTTGGCTATGGCAAGGGCTTTTGCAGCAGAAGGGTACAATATAGCCTTCAATGGCCTGGAGAAAGATGGGGCTGAAATAGCAGCTGCGGTTGCTAAAGAACACAATATCAAACACACATTCTCGCCGGCGAATATGCTGCAGCCGGAAGCTATCAGGCAGCTGGTGGGCGATGCGATTACCGCATTCGGCACTATCGATGTATTAATTAACAACGCAGGCATACAATATGTAGCGCCTATCGATCAGTTTCCCGAAGAAAAATGGAATGATATCATCGCTATCAACCTCACCGCTGCTTTTCATACTTCCAAAGCAGTATGGCCGGTTATGAAAGCGAAAAAATTTGGTCGTATCATCAATATAGCATCAGCACATGGCCTCTTCGCATCCGAATTTAAAAGTGCATATATATCGGCAAAGCATGGGCTTATCGGCCTTACTAAAACCCTGGCGGTTGAAGGGGCAACGCTGGGTATTACTGCCAATGCTATATGCCCGGGTTATGTAAAAACACCTTTGGTCGATAAGCAAATTGCCGACCAGGCAAAGGCGCATAATATGTCGGAAAAAGATGTTGTTGAAAAAGTATTGCTGGAAAAACAAGCTATTAAGGAATTCATACCTACCGAATTGATTGCAAAAACAGCGGTATACCTCGCTTCAGATATTGCCGCTACTGTTACAGGTATCGCTATGCCGCTCGATGGTGGGTGGTCGGCACAATAGTTTTACTGGTTTGGTAAAATACCCCAATGAGTGTACCCGTTTTTAAAGATCATTTTATTGATGCTAACCGCATCAACCTCCATTATATAGAATATGGCCAGGGCGATTCTGTCATTATTATGTTGCATGGGCTTACCGCCAACGCACATGCTTTCGATGGTTTAGTAGCAAAAGGCCTCGATAATGGCCATCGCATTATTAGTCTCGATATGCGTGGACGTGGCTTAAGTTACGAGCCTGCTTTCCGTTATTCTGTTGAAGACCATGCAGAAGATATATTAGGTCTTATGGATGGGCTTGGATTGGAAAAGGTCATTATAGCGGGCCATTCCTATGGCGGCTATATAGGCTTTTACCTGGCTGCTAATTACCCGGAAAAGGTGGAGAAGCTGATCGTTTTGGATGCAGCCATCGAAATGAATCCCAATATTATCGATATGCTGGCTTATGCCGTTTCGCGTGTCGATAAAAAGTTCACTTCTTTTGCCGATTACCTTACTGCAGTAAAAGCTGCTCCATACAATACTTTTTGGGATGATGCTATGCTCAGCTACTACCGTGCCGATGTAAAAGACAATGATGACGGCAGCGTAACACCATATAGCAACCTGGCTAATATTACCGAAATGTCTATTGGACTGTCTCGTATAGATTGGGCAGACTGTGTAACACAAGTAAAGCAACCAACGCTGCTCATTAATGCCATGGACGAATACACTATGGGTGAACCCCTGTTGCCTGAACAAAAAGCAAGAGAAACTGTAGCAGTAATGCAGGATGTGCAATACGTGCAGGTTGACGGCAACCACCAAACTATGCTCTACGGCGATGGTGCCAAACAAATAGTAAAAGCTATCGACAAATTCCTTGGTCAGGAAGTCCAATAACCTGCACACAAAAACGTACTTTTGCACCCTAATATTAGTGTCTTGAGTGCTTCCGTGTTTTTGATAACGCCGCCATTTACGCAGCTGAATACACCTTACCCGGCTACTGCCTACCTGAAGGGTTTTTTGAATACAAAGAACATTTCAGCGTTCCAGGCCGATCTGGGTATTGAGGTTACTTTGGCTATGTTTTCGCATGCGGGTTTAGTGTCTTTGTTCGAAGCTATTGATAAGACAGCTACATGGTCAGAAAATGCACAACGCATCCTTGCCTTACAGCAGGATTATATCGATACCATAGATTCGGTCATAGCATTTCTGCAAGGGAAAGATCCCACTATGGCGCATGGTATTGCCAAACGTAACCTGCTCCCGGAAGCTTCGCGTTTTGCACAACTCGATGACCTCGATTGGGCATTCGGTTCTATGGGTTTGCAGGATAAGGCTAAATACCTGGCTACCATGTATCTTGAAGATCTGTCCGATCTGATTATGGAATGCCTCGATCCGCATTTTGGCTTCACCCGCTATGCCGAACGCCTGGGCCGTTCTGCCAATAGCTTCGATGAATTGTACGCGTCACTGCAAGCTGAATATACCTTCGTAGATAAAATACTTATCAATATTCTGTCGGAAAGAATGCAGCAGGTGCAACCTAAAATGGTGGCATTGTCTGTTCCTTTTCCCGGCAATTTATACGCATCGTTCCGTTGCGCACAATGGATAAAACAAAACTACCCCGGTGTAAAGATCGTAATGGGTGGTGGCTTCCCGAATACAGAACTACGTTCCTTATCAGATGTACGTGTCTTCGAATTTTTCGATTTCATAACGCTGGATGATGGCGAAATGCCTATTGAACTTTTATTACAGCACATAGAAGGCCATAAGCAGCGTGAAGAACTGAAACGCACATTTACTTTAATAGATGGTTCCGTCGTTTACCTGAATGGCTCCTCTTGCGGCGATTATAAGCAAAGCCAGGTAGGTACGCCCGATTATAGCGATCTATTGCTGGATAAATATATCTCCGCAATAGAAGTGGTCAACCCCATGCACAGCCTCTGGAGCGATGGCCGCTGGAACAAGCTCACCATGGCGCATGGTTGCTATTGGGGCAAATGCACTTTCTGCGATATTTCTCTCGATTATATTAAGGTTTACGAGCCCATTGCTGCCGGTCTTTTGTGCGACCGCATGGAGCAGATCATGGCACAGACAGGGCAGAATGGTTTCCACTTTGTAGATGAAGCTGCACCACCTGCGCTGATGCGTGCTTTGGCTCTGGAGATCATCAAACGCAAGCTCACTGTTACCTGGTGGACCAATATCCGTTTCGAAAAAAGCTTCACGCGCGTTCTGTGTCGTTTGCTGAAAGCATCGGGTTGCATAGCAGTATCGGGTGGGTTAGAGGTGGCTTCCGATCGTTTGCTGCAACTCATACAAAAAGGCATCACCGTAGCACAGGTAGCACGTGTCAATAAACACTTCACTGAAGCAGGCATCATGGTACATGCCTATCTCATGTATGGTTTTCCTACACAAACCGCACAGGAAACTATCGATTCGCTGGAAATGGTTCGCCAGATGTTCCAGGCAGGTATCCTGCAATCAGCCTTCTGGCACCAGTTTGCAATGACGGCACATAGCCCCGTTGGCCTCGAACCTGAAAAGTATAATGTATCCAAACTATCGGATGTTATAGGCAGTTTCGCCAATAACGATATTGAACATAAAGACCCTACAGGTGCCGATCACGACACTTTCAGCTACGGACTGAAAAAGTCTTTGCTTAACTATATGCACAACACTTGTTTCGATCATCCATTGCAAAAATGGTTCGAATTCAAAGTACCCAAGACCACTGTGCCCCCCGATTTTATTGAAAAAGCATTGGTTGAAGAAGAATACATCGCAGCCAAACCACAGGCCAAAGTTGTATGGCTGGGCAATCAGCCCACTTTCGAAGTCGTTACCAAATCGAAAAAAGGTGCCAGTTGGGAAGTGGGTTCACTCACCTTCCAGGGCAGGAGAGATGTGTTCAATATCAAAGTAGATAAAGACCGTGGTGAATGGCTGGCAGGTATGCTTCCCCGTCTTTCGGTAAAAGAATCAAAGACGTACACATTGCAAGAAGTCATGGCCGACTATGAAGCTGCCGGTTTCGATGATTTTGAACTGTTCTGGGATAACAAGCCGGTAAACAGCCTGTACAAGTACGGTTTGCTACAGTTATAAGTATAAAAAAAAGCACCCAAAGGGTGCTTTATAATTTCTTGTGAGTATCTATTACTCGTTATTCACTTTCGATTTATACCTCGTTACTTCTTTGCCTTCAGCTTCCCATGCCTGCAAGCCGCCCTTCAATTCATATACACGGTTAAAACCCATTTCGCGCATTTTGGCTGCTGCATCGTGGCTGCGTTTGCCAGTTCTGCAATACACGTACACGGATCTTTTTTTATCGAAGTTCGCCATGCGTATAGCAAAATCACTGGCTTGCCAGTCCACGCAATACGATCTCTTTAGCCTTGTGCCCTGTTCATATTCTTCAGGGGTGCGCACATCTATTATCAGTGCCTCAGGTGTGGTTTGTATAGCTTGCGAAAATTCTGTTGGTGTCAGCTGGTGGCCGCCTTTGCTCTGTGCATTGCTGTACAAGGCAGGTAAAAGTAACAAGGTGGCCAGTATAAGGCGTAAGCGGGTAAATAGCATATAGGTCATTTCATATAAAGATAAATAGCTTTTGTGTAAAATCAATATGTTTGGCACGACTGTTTTGTTTAATTTTCACATCCTTAATCCCATATTATGATCTCAACACAACAACTGCGCGATGATCTTGATGCCAATACTGCTTTACTCGACCAAAAACTATATTCTTTTACCGACGAGCAATATAACACCCCCCGTAAAGATGGCGGTTGGAGCGCCGGGCAAATTATAGCTCATTTGTTGAAATTAGAGGAGCTTATATGCCAGGTAATAGATGGCGAAGCACGCGCTGCCGATAAACATTACGATGAGCAGGTAAGTATAATAAAGACGGTATATGAGAATCACGACCGTAAACTAACAGCAGGAGAAACTATATTACCTGACCCCGAAGTACGCCACTGGGATAAAAAAGCCCAGCTAATGAAACTCAACGACCATCGCGAAAAAATAAAGCAGATACTGGATACCAAACCAGCTAATGAGGTTTGTACTAGTTTCCGTCATCATTTCTTTGGCGAAATGACCCGTTACGAATGGGGCTATTTCATTATTTACCATTGCGAGCGGCACATGCACCAGATAGATGTACTGGATAAGGAGCTGAATGTTTGGGATATTTAATTGCGTACTCGTTCCAGTCCGGCTTCTATTCCTTTTTGTATCATTTTACCATATCCATCGTCGGTAAGCTGGGGTATAGCTGCTGCTGCTAGCCTGTAATAGTGTACTGCATTTTCTTTGTCTGCCAATTGCTCGCAGGCATGGGCTACATTCAGGTATAACGATGCAAACACCCCTTTAATAGCATCATTATCTACCGACAGGGCAATTTCAAGTGCCTTGATATTCCATTTCAAAGTAGCCTCTTTGGTGTCCTGCTGCCGCGCCAGGTAATGTGCGGCGGTAAAAGCTTCCGTTGGGTTAGTGGCGGCATCCCACGCTTGCTGGTAAACAGCTTTGGCTGCTGCCGGGTTCCCTTTTCCTTCTTCCTCCAGTCCTCTCACGCACAGCTGTACTATTGGGTTGTTTGTATCTAAATACATACTGTAATATTACCTAAAACAAGTAAATTATTATACAAATAATAATTGTATATTTGCTATTGATATATTGTCAGCAAGTGAAATATAAATATTTATATATGTTGTTCAATTTTGCTTATGACTGCTAAACGGCCCATGCAGCATTTTCTACTTAAAATACAGGCTGCATCTGTATTTCGGGTTGTAACTGTAGCAAGCAATTTTTTTTTATTTTTCTGTTTTTTCAACAAAATTGAACAACAGATAAAATTAATGTTAATGAGTGCTGTGAAATGTGGAAAACAGCTTGCAGAAATGTCCCTAAACTATCTTCCTTTTTCTTAATTTTGCGCAATTTGTTTTTTATGTCTGCATCACAACCTGTTATTACTCCCGCCTGGTTACTGTTAGAAGATGGCACCTTCTTTAAAGGAAAATCGTTCGGCGCTGCCGGTACCACCGGGGGTGAAATATGTTTTAACACGGGTATGACCGGCTACCAGGAAGTATTTACCGATCCATCTTACACGGGGCAGGTACTTATTATGAACAATGCCCATACCGGTAACTATGGAGTGAAGGATATAGATGTTGAAAGCGATTCGGTGAAAATACGCGGCCTTATATGTAAGAACATGTCGCAGCGTTATAGCCGTATGATGGCTGATGACGGCCTTCAGGATTACCTGAAAGAAAATAATATAGTTGCCATATACGATGTAGATACACGGGCATTGGTACAGCATATACGCAGCAAAGGTGCAATGAACTGCATCATCAGTACTGAAATCTCTGACCTTGCCGGCCTGAAAGAAGAACTGGCAAAAGTGCCCGATATGGCCGGTTTGGAGCTGAGCTCACTGGTATCTACCAAAGAACCTTATACTTTTGGCGACCCGGATGCCAAACTGCGCATAGCGGTTATGGACTTCGGTGTTAAGAAATACCAGCTGGAATGTATGGCACTGCGTGGTGCATACATGAAAGTATTCCCCGCTAAAACATCTTACAAAGAAGTTTTAGAATTTAAACCTCATGGTGTGTTCATCTCGAACGGTCCCGGTGACCCTGCTTCTATGGGTTATGCGGTTGATACCGTAAAAGAGATAATTGCCGATGGCAAGCCATTGTTTGGTATTTGCCTGGGTCACCAGATACTGGCACGTGCCAACGATATACCCACCTTCAAAATGCACCACGGTCACAGAGGGCTGAACCACCCGGTGAAGAACCTGATAACCGGCAAATCAGAGATCACTACCCAGAACCACGGCTTCGGTGTAGATCCTGAAGGTGCTAAGAATTCAGAGCATGTAGAGGTTACCCACATCAACCTGAACGATGGTTCTATTGAAGGTATCCGCATGAAAAACAAGCCTGCGTTCTCGGTACAATATCATCCGGAGAGTACTCCAGGTCCGCACGATTCCCGCTATCTGTTTGATGATTTCATTAAGATGATAGAAGATAACATGAATTAAAAATAACTTTAAGTAGCAATTACAATTAACTATAAATTATCAATTTAAATTTTCCATCTAAAGTTTTACTTCAAGTAATGAAACAAGAGAAAATTCTTATCATGGGTGCCGGTGGGCAAATAGGTGTTGAACTTACATTAGCACTCAGAAACTTATATGGAAAAGATAATGTGATAGCTACTGACTTGAAAGAAGAGCCTCACCCTTTACTGGCCGGCCACGGTCCTTACTATACGCTCGACGCTATGGATAAGGATGCTACATTGGCATTGGTAAAGAAGGAAGGCATTACACAGATATACCTTTTAGCAGCCCTGCTTTCTGCTACCGGCGAAAAAATGCCGAAGAAAGCATGGGAGATAAATATGCAAAGCTTGCTGCAGGTATTGGATATTGGTGTGGAAGAAAAGCTGACCAAAATATACTGGCCAAGCTCAATAGCTGTATTTGGCCCTACTACACCAATGAAGGATACCCCTCAGGAAACAGTTGTTGAACCACGTACCGTTTATGGTATCAGTAAATATGCCGGCGAACTTTGGTGCCAGTATTACAACCAGCGCTACGGCCTGGATGTACGCAGCCTGCGCTACCCGGGTCTTATCAGCTGGAAATCGGAACCGGGTGGTGGTACTACCGACTACGCGGTAGAGATATACCACGAAGCATTGAAGAATGGCAAATACACCTGCTTCCTTTCGAAAGATACCTATTTGCCCATGATGTATATGGATGACGCCATCCGTGCCACCATCGAGCTGATGGAAGCACCGGTTGAGCAGATCAAAACACGCATGGCATACAATCTTTCAGCCATGAGTTTCTCACCCGAAGAAATAGCAGACGCTATTAAAAAACACATCCCCGAATTTAAAATAGATTACAATCCTGATTTCCGCCAGGCTATAGCCGATGGCTGGCCTAAGAGTATAAATGATGGTGCTGCCCGCAACGACTGGGCATGGGAGCCAAAGTTCGATCTAGATAAGATGACGGAAGACATGCTGGCCAACCTGAAGGCCAAGATGCAGGTAGCACAATAGTAAACCATGTAGTATGAAGCCAAAGCTGGTTGTATTATCGGGAGCAGGTATCAGTGCCGAAAGCGGTCTGAGAACATTCCGCGATAGCGATGGACTTTGGGAAGGTTACAACATAGAAGACGTAGCCACGCCACGCGCTTGGAAGCGTGATCCGCAGCTGGTGCTCGACTTCTACAACATGCGCCGCCGCAATGTGCTGGATGCTATACCTAACGCAGCCCACGCTATACTAGCCGAGTTGGAAGAACACTACGATGTACATATCATCACCCAGAACATAGACGACCTGCACGAAAGGGCAGGCTCTACCAAAGTGCTACACCTGCACGGTGAGATCTTCA
>CBFGNI010000127.1:0-8296 GCA_965650105.1 uncultured bacterium
TTAATACTGTTGAATTATCAAAAGATAAAGTGTTGCATGCTACTTTTTCACCCGACGGAACTAAAGTAGCTTTTGTGCGCAATAACGATATTTATATAAGAGAGCTAAAGACCAATATAACCATAGCGGTAACCAAAGATGGCGTAAAGAATAAAATAATAAATGGCAATTGCGATTGGGTATATGAAGAAGAGTTTGAGTTCACACGTGCTTTTGATTGGGCGCCAGATAGCAAACACCTGGCTTATTATCGGTTTGATGAAAGCAATGTACCATCTTATACAATTCCTATGTATAAAGAAACACAGCTGTATCCCGAATACTATACCTATAAATATCCTAAAGCAGGTGAACCTAACTCCGTAGTTGAGATAAAGCTATATGATGTTACTACTGGGCAAACTGTAAATGCAGACCTTGGCAACAACACCGATCAATATATACCAAGAATAAAATGGACAAACGATCCCTCGAAACTATGTATATACCGCATGAACAGATTGCAAAATAAGCTGGAACTATTGCTGACTGATGTTGTAAACGGAACTAACCAGGTGATTTACGCTGAAGAAAATCCTTATTATATAGAGGTGAATGATAATCTAGAGTTTTTAAAAGACGGCCATTCATTCATCTTTAATAGTGAGAAGGATGGTTTTAATCACCTGTATCACTATAACTGGAAAAGCAAAAAGCTCACTCTGCTTACTAAAGGCAATTATGATATAGACCAAATAATAGGTGTAGATGAAAAAACTAAACAAGTATATTATACTGCTGCTGAAACCGTACCCATGGAACGCCAGCTATATGCTGTTGCCTATAGTGGAAAGCATAAAAAAATGCTGACCCCTGAAGCGGGCACCCATGTAATAACGCAGGTTGGCGGGTATAACTTCTTTTTTGATAAATATTCTACGTTAACTACACCCCCTGTATATTATCTGCGCGACGCTAATGGCAAAATTGTGCGTACTCTTGAAGATAATGCGGAATTAAAAGCCAAAATGGATGAATATGAGTTGGGTAAAATATCTTTTCAGCAATTTAAAATAGAAGGAGATAAAACGCTGAATGCCTGGGTAATGCTACCGCCATCTTTCGACGAACACAAAAAATATCCTGTATTTATGTATCAATATAGTGGCCCCGGCTCGCAAGAAGTAGCAGACAGGTTTCCGATAAGAGATTTTTTTTGGCACCAAATGCTGGCAGAAAAAGGGTATATGATTGTTTGTGTTGATGGCACCGGCACCGGCTTTCGTGGGCAAGAGTTTAAAAAGAAAACATACCTGCAGCTAGGTAAATATGAAAGTGAAGATCAGATCGCTGCTGCAAAATATCTCTCAGCGCTACCTTATGTAGATAAACAGCGCATAGGTATATGGGGTTGGAGCTATGGTGGTTTTATGAGTAGCACTTGTCTTTTTAAGGGGCACGATGTGTTTAAGACGGGTATCTCCGTAGCGCCGGTAACTAATTGGAAGTATTATGACAATATTTATACAGAGCGGTATATGCGTACGCCACAAACAAATGCCGCGGGATATAATGATAACGCTCCCGAGGAAATGGCTAGCATGCTTACCGGCAAGTACCTGCTGATACACGGCACCGCTGATGATAACGTGCACTTTCAAAACTCGGTAATGCTTACAGATGCATTGATTAAAGCCGATAAGGAATTTGAATCGGAATATTACCCTAATAAGAACCATGGTATATCTGGGGGCAATACCCGTTATCATTTATATAAAAGGATGACGGATTTCATCCTGAAGAATCTTTGACCTTAATTTGTAGTATGACAAAGCTGCAATCGGTTATTTTAAACTGGGCTCCCGTGCGGTTATTCCGTAGTTGGACCAGGCGGACGATAATACCCGGTGCAGATGGCATGTCTATACATGAAGTAAGTAAATTCTTTATAATGGAATTGAAAAGTAACCGGCTAAATGTTAGTTGCGCGGCGGTTACTTATAACTTCCTTATGGCCATTCCGCCTACCTTACTTTTTCTTTTTTCACTCGTTCCTTATTTTCCGTTAACCGATGTGCAAACCACTATCCTGGTTACACTGCGCATGGTAACGCCCAATGAAAGAGCCTATAGTAGTGCCGCCAGGATTATTACTGATTTTATGAATAATGAGCGGGGCGATGTATTATCCTTCGGTATCTTGCTAACTATATTTTTCTCATCAAATGGTATGATGGGGCTTATCAGGAATTTTGAACGCAGCCTGCCTATTTATATAAAACGATCGGGCATAAAAAAACGCTGGACGGCCATCAAACTCACCTTAATGCTTATCAGTGTTGCTATAATAAGCCTCGCCGTATTTATCATTCAAACACAAGCGCTGAATGACCTGATATTAAGTGTGTTCAATAATACAATCGCTATAAGACTAATAAGCCTTGTATTGGTAGTGCTGATTGTGTTTTGTACTATTTCAGTAATATATACGTATGGGCCCTCGCTTAGCCACCGTTCCAAATTTATATCTCCCGGGTCGGTGTTTGCAACAATATTAAGTGTGTTGGTTACTACAGTATTTTTCTTCCTTGTCAACCACTTTATTCACTATAACAAGGTATATGGTTCAATAGGTACTATCATGGCCTTTATGGCCTGGATGTGGTTGAATACAATGGTAATACTTATAGGATACGAACTAAACGTAAGTATATTGCTGGCAAGGCATAGCAATAATAAAATAGAGATACATGAAGAAAAGGAGTAGCAGTTGGCTGCTGGTTGTAATAGCATTGTGGCTGCAGGCATGCGATAATCCTAACCGGATGCCTGATAAAGTAACTTTTACTGAACATGTAGCACCAATATTATATAACAACTGTACTATTTGCCACAGGCCAAATGGGGGCGCTCATTTTGATCTTATCACATATAACCAGGCAAAAGTATATGGCCCTTCTTTAGCTTATGTTGTACGAGAGCGTATTATGCCGCCATGGCCTGCTGATCCTCATTATTCAGAATTTGCAGGGCAACGCGTATTAAGTGAACACGATATAAGGATAATAGAAAAGTGGGTGCAGGATGGAGCTATTGAAGGGCCTGCGGATAAGCTTCCCGCACTGCCGGCATACCCTAATGGTTCTACAATAGGCACGCCGGATGTGCGTATTGCGGTACAGCCATATTTCCTGCCTGCAAACTCTGGGGATAAGTTCCTGATAGTGAAAGTTCCATTTGAACTGCCTGAGGATACATTTGCCAGTATTATAGAATTTGTAGCAGGGAATGGGGGCGTGGTACACCATGTAAATGGTGATCTGGTAAAGTATGAGTTTAATAAAAAGCAAAATGTATTTGAAGGGGAACGGCTAACGGATATGGTGAATGACAGTACGGTGCAAATGGCGTACGAAAAGCTAAAGCTTGCAAATGATGATGGTACATACCCCGTATTGCAACGTTCTGTAGTTAATTATTTGCCGGGTACTTTCGGACAAAAATATCCTGAAGGTATTGGCGGATATAAACTGCCACGTAAAGGCGCTTTTTTACTTAATGACCTTCACTATGGTTTTACAAATAGCAAACCGGTTTGGGATAGCTCATACATTAACATATTTTATTCCAAGCTACCGCCAGAAAGGCCTGTGAGTGAGTTTCAGCTGGGTACACTTGGTGTATCGCCTGTTGAGCCGGATCTTATTATACAACCCAACAGCATAAAGAAGGTATACAGCCGTTATGTAGTACCCGAAGATATATCGGTGCTAACAGTAAATCCACACATGCACATGTTGGGTAAAAGCTTTAAAGGTTATGCATTACCTCCTGCAGGAGGTGATACTATCCGACTGATATCAATACCAAAATGGGATTTTAACTGGCAATATTTCTACACATTCAAAAAAATGGTACATATACCGAAGGGTAGTACCATAGTTGCCGAGGGTGTTTACGATAATACGCCACAAAATATAAATAATCCATTTAACCCACCGCAATTGGTGCGCGACCAAAACGGGAGTATGCGTTCAACTGATGAGATGTTCCAATTCATCATAACCTACGTGTCTTACAAAGCAGGAGATGAACAAATAAGCCTTGAAGCCAGTAAGTAATTAACCTTTTAACGGTTTTGTAACCATCTTTACTGTAAATTCGACACTATGAAAAAGCTATTCCTTATTGCAGCTACCCTGTTTTCTATTGGTAGTGCATCCGCTCAAAATATTCAAAGCATTGAAATTGGCAGGGAAGTGCCGATGCCTGATGCTAAAATGAAATCAACAGATAAAAAAGATATTACATTGGGCGCGTTGCGCACACAATATGGTTTGCTGGTAATGTTCTCGTGCAATACTTGCCCGTATGTAATAAAAAGCCAGGCGCGTACAAAAGAAATGATGGAATACGCCAGGGGAAAGGGTATAGGTATGGTGGTAGTTAATTCGAACGCGGCACAAAGACAAGGTGCCGATTCATACGAAGCGATGACACGGTACGCTGAAAAACAAGGATATGCTGTACCTTATGTAGTAGATGAAGGATCGCATTTAGCTGATGCATTTGGTGCTACACATACGCCTGAAGTGTTTTTGTTCAATGGTGATGGTAAGCTTATTTACAAGGGTGCTATGGAAGATAATCCGAGCGAGCCAGAAGCATCAACACAAATATTTTTGAAATCAGCAATCGATAATATGCTTTCTAAAAAGCCTGTTGATCCTAATAGTACAAAATCGATTGGATGCACTATCAAAAGAATTTAACACCTGATATTTTCAATAAAAAAGCGGCATTTGCCGCTTTTTTATTTTTTAAAACTTCTTAGTGTATAAGTGAGTTGTAACATAAAGTAACGTTTTAAAACATCGGTCTCACTATCCTCAATATAAGTGTCGTTAACTGTTTGGCTGATACTACGGTTTTGGTTCAGTATATCGTAAGCAACTATCTTGGCTTCAAGCGAACGGGTTTTCAAGAATTTATAACCAAATGAAGCATTCCACAAAAAGAAGCTTTGGCTAAAGGCACTTGTCAACCCTGTGTATAGATTGTGGTTGATATTTGTATTAAGAACAAATCCTTTCAGGAATATCCAGTTAAATCTTAAAGAGGTGCTTTGCGAATAGTACATATTATCGAGCTCTTTCTGTAAAGTGTTTTGTGCAATATTATAATTGCCTGAATAGGTTAAAGCGAAATCGATATTCTCACTTATGTTACTGCCTAATGTAAAACCACCATTTATATTGTACGTGTTGGAAAAATTAATTGCATTGTTAATCATGGCAGGGGTATGGCTGTACGAAAATCCTGCATTCAGATTAAGATTACTTTTTATTGGGTTAATTGGCAGCCCGTAAGTTAAAAAGGTACGTGCATTCGCATAGCCATCAAGGTTAACTGGCCTGCTTAATTGGCCACCTCTGTTTATCAATATGCCGTTATCAACTATAGTGTCTTGTGTGGGAATCAGGGTTGAATTACCAATATAATTATTGGTAAAGTTTACATAGGCAAATGCAAAAAAGCTTCTCGCACTTTCGGGATTTGTACTGCTGTAGTGCGCGATAAACATATTTTGATAATCTTGTTTCAGATCAGGATTACCTGTTTTTAATAGTAACTGATTGCTGTTATCAATTACATTTTGAAGTTGCGAAATACTTGGGGCATTCGTGCTTGTTCTATAAAACAAACGTAAGTTTTTTGTCTTGCTAAACTTGTAATTGAACATCGCACGCGGCAGTATGCTGGTAAAATTTTTCTCCAGGCTAAACGTGTGTGGAAAATCCTGGTTACCGTCTAATGTCGCATACTGACCATTCACACTTAGCATCAGATTCATTTTTTTGCCTTTATCGCCAAGGCGGTAGCTTATGCCACCATTATGTGTTGTATAAGTATTCTTGTATTTGTTAGATAGGAGTGAGTCAAAATCGGTGTATATTGAATTAGCGGTATCTAGGTTAAAAGTTTCCTTATCAGCATTGTTATAGGTGTAAGATGGGTTGTAGTTGAACATTAACTGACTTAATTCGCCGATAGGTTCTGTGTAAGTTATGTTTGTAGATAGGTTGTATCCATGTGTATAGTTAGTGCTTTTTTGGTCTATGAGGCTATCAGAATCCTGGTAGTCATTAAGTGAATACATGCTACTGGTTCCTTCCCTGTTATTCATGCCAGTTGTTACGTTCAAGGAAAGTGTACGGCCTCTTTTGTTGAATTTATGGCGGTATAAAAGATCATTGTTGAAACTGTATCCAACATTATTATTGGTAGTTCTGTTATCGGTGCTACTAATCAAATCTGTTCCACTTACCAAGTTTTGTCCGGACAAAACTGAGTTTGATTCATTGTCCTGAAAACTTACTCTCGGGCTTATTATTATCGAGTTGTTAGAATCGATATTGTATTCAATACGCAGGTTTGCTCTATGATTTATATTTTTAGCTGCCGAAGTGTTTTTCTCATTGTATATAATGGCAGTATCTCCTACCGGGCTATATTTTCTGCTTAGTTTGGTATTATTTTCGTTGTTAGTTTCATTGAAAAAATAACTACCTGTTACTTTTACTTTTTTACCCCAGTCGTCTGAGTAGTTTATTCCAACAGCGTTTGTTTTTGTTATGCCGCCTTGTTGGCCAACAAGAAAGTTATTCGCGGCACCACCTTTGTAACCTCCCCGTCCCCCGCGCCCCGGTTGCCCGCCTCCACGATTTTGCCCGCTTGAGCCGCCCACTACACCCAGAAGATCATCGGTACTGAAGTTTTGCTGATTTATATTATTGGATAAGCCAATTACTGATATTCTTCTATCATCATTAAAGAAGTTGAGATTACCTCCGGCAATATATCTCTCATCAGTTCCGTAGCCCGCATATACCTTGCCAAACTGGCCATTGTTTTTACCTGGTTTAGTTACAATATTTATTGTTTTTTCGCCCTGTCCATCATCAAAGCCGGTAAACTGTGCCTGGTCGTTCAATTTATCAAATACCTGTACTTTGTCTATTACTTCAGCCGGCAGGTTCTTTATAGCAGTTGATGCATCATCTCCAAAGAACATTTTTCCATCTACCAATACTTTTTTTACATCTTCTCCATTTACTTTAAGTGTTCCGTTTTCATTTGTTATGCCTGGCATTTTAGTTACCAGGTCTTCCGCACTGGCATCGGGGGTTGTTTTATATGCATTGGCATTGAACTGTGTGGTATCGCCTAATTGCTGCACCCTGGTTTGCACACCTTGTACCGTTACATTGTTAAGCGTTGTTGGCGCTGGTTCCAAAAGTATATTACCAATGTTTATATTGCCTGTTACATTAACTGTTCTTTCTAGCGTGTTGTAGCCTATATAGCTTGTAATAAGCTTATATGCGCCTGCAGGCAGGTTGCGAATGATAAATGCACCCGATTCATCGGTAGCAGTACCATTTTTATTCAATGTATCGCTTGCAGACTTTGCAATAACGCTAACCCCAATAAGGCCCGATGTATCGTTTTTCTCAATTATTCGCCCGCTTATACTGAAAGTTTGTGCAAATGTGTATTGGGTAATCAATAAGGTGATAAACAGGAATGCAAATCTCATAATTCATTATTAGCTCCTTGTTAGAACTATAGCAGAGCAAAATAGTTTAATTGGTGCTAAAAATCATATCCTATAATAAGGGGAATTGTGTTAGGATGTCAGCTACAAGCGTATCTCATTACTTTACTTAAGTAATAGATCTTTTACGGAGTGTTATTTGAACTGCATGGGGTATTTCTTTTTATTGCTTTTAATGTCCAGGCTGTTTTCTTCTTTTACAAATATTACCTCGCCCTTTTGCAAATCATTTCCGTCAGAGAATATGTGCTTAGTTAAAGCTTCTATTTCTTTGGTTACAGCTTTACGCCGCTCCTCTGTTGCCTCATACAATTCAACATCACCTATCGTTACATCTACGTCCGAAAAGTTTTTCACTTCAATACTTACTCTATTTACAGTAGGGTATAACTTAAATAAAGTGTCTTCCATCCTGCGAATATTAGCATTATTATTCTCGTTACCGGGCTTACAGGCGCTCATTACGAGCAATAGCATAAAAAATATATAACCGTATATGCGCATAATTTTTAAAGTTTATCCACTTCAAATTTACCAAATCTGAAGCGGTTTATAATGTCAAATTAATATACGATTTCAGTTTGCCCATACATGCTCAGAAGGAGAAAAAGGCAAAACAAATTTGGCGGAGAAGAAAAGGTGTGTATCTTTGCATCCCCTTACGAAATGAGGGGATAGTTCTTAAGAAGGTTTGTGGTG
>CBFGNI010000128.1:0-8274 GCA_965650105.1 uncultured bacterium
TTGTTCGTGGCGCCATTCAGCTACTTTCTTAGGGTCGCCTGAAAGCAATATGTCTGGTACTTTCCAGCCTCTGAAGTCAGCCGGACGGGTATAAACCGGTGGTGCCAGCAGCCCATCCTGAAAAGAATCAAACAAAGCTGAAGTTTCGTCGTTCAATACGCCCGGCAGCAGCCTGCCTACAGCATCTACTACTACGGCTGCAGCCAGCTCGCCCCCGCTTAATACATAGTCACCAATAGATATTTCGAGGGTAATATAATGCTCCCGTATGCGCTCATCAATGCCTTTATAATGCCCGCAGATAATAATGATATTTTCTTTCAGCGATAGCTGATTTGCTTTTTTTTGTTCAAAACGCTCACCGTCAGGCGTCATGTATATTATTTCGTCATACGTTCGTTCTGCTTTCAGTTTCTCAATTAGTATAGCCAGTGGTTCGGGCATCATAACCATACCTGCGCCGCCACCAAACTGATAGTCATCCACCTGTGCCTGCTTATAGGGTGTATGATCGCGCAGGTTATGTACGTGTACTTCCAGCAGCCCTTTTGCCTGCGCCCTTTTCATAATAGAATGGCTGAAAGGGCTGGTGAGCAGATCAGGGAGTACTGTAATTATATCAAAACGCATGTTAATAAAGTCAGAATGTAAAACTTAAAAATCAAAAATACTTACTTATCCAGGTACACTTCTATCAGCCCTTCCGGCAAATCCATACGCACATATTTATTGCGGATATTCACGTCCAGTATCATTTGGCCTACCAGTGGTATTAGTACTTCTTTGCCCTCGTAAGTTATTTTAGCCAGCCATTGGGCGCCCGCCTGCATCACATCCTCAATAGTACCTAATCCGCCCAGTGTTTTATCAACCAGGTTAAAACCTATCCATAATAAGGGTGAATCATCAGCATGTTTCTGTAAAATATCTTCGTTTACATATACAGGCTTGCCTATCAGTTTTTTTGCTTCTTCAACGGTGGTTATATCTTCTACCTGCAAAATATATTCTTCGTGATTATTGCCTTTGACCTGCACTACAAAATAGGGTATATAACTACCTTTTCTTAGTTCTATAAAAAGAGTATCATCTTTTTTCAGCCAATCGCTTTCACCAATAATATGGTTCAATATCAGTGAGCCTTGCAGGCCATGAGTAGCCACTATTTTACCTATCTTGAGCATGGGGTGCAAAATTAGCTAAAAATAACCGAGGTATTGGCGCGAATGGGTAGTGTACTCTATGTTCAGTTCGTCGCCCTGTTCTATATTATTAAAATCAGCCTCGCTTACCTCTATACTTAATTTATTGGGCGAATCGATATACAAATGAAAGGTATTGTTGTGGGGCATGAATTGCTTTCGGATAACATGCGTATGCTCTATAGTCTTGGTACTGCTGCGCAGGTCGGCATGTAGCTGGTGTAAGCTACGCCTGTATGCTATATAAACACCTGTGCCTGAAAAGCATAGCAGAAAAACAACGCCTACAAAGTACGCCTGGTACGAAAATGGGTTCTCAGCGCCATCGACTGCACGAAACCATGCTACTACGAACGGGCATATAAAACACAAAAGCATGAGCACTCTTATCACCTTGTAAAACTGTTTACGCTCCCGCGCTTCCTTACGCTGAAGAAAGGCTATTTCTTCGGCTTCAAGTGGCTCGTTGTAGCGTATTAGTTGCATGGCGCTCAGGCATCAGGGTACTTATGCTTTAAATAAGACATGAACGAGGCCAAAGTAAGGCCTTTACCGGTAATTTTTTTACATAGCTCTTCAGAGCGGTAGCGGCGCCCGTATTGATGTATGTTTTTACGCAGCCATTGCAATAAAGGGGCAAAATCACCATTGGCTATTTTATCCTTCAGCCCGATAATATCGTTTTGTGCTTGTTCAAAAAATTGGGCTGCATAAAAACTGCCTAATGAATAGGTAGGAAAATAACCAAAGCTTCCGTGCGACCAATGAATATCCTGCAGTACTCCTGTTTTATCGTCTTTAGGTGTAAGCCCAATGTACTCGCGGTACATATCATTCCATCTTTGCTTCAAATCTTTTACATCAAGTGTTCCATCTATCAGCGTCTTTTCTATTTCATAGCGGATCATGACATGGAAGTGATAACTAACCTCATCGGCTTCAGTACGTATAAGTGATGGTTGTACTTTATTTGCACCCTCCCAAAAATGTTCCATAGTAATATCGAACAATGCATGTGGAAATTCGCCCTGAAGCTGCGTATAGAAATATTTCCAGAATTCTTTACTTCTGCCTACACAATTTTCCCACATGCGCGATTGCGATTCATGAATGGAAAGCGATGCCGCCGCCCCTAAAGGCAAACCATATTGGTCTTCAGGAAGGCCTTGTTCGTATAGGGCATGGCCACCTTCGTGTATGCTGCTCCACAGCAGCGATGCGAAATTATGTTCATCTACACGGGTAGTTACTCTTACATCGGTAGGTGCAAAAGATGTAGTGAATGGATGCTCTGAGAGGTCTTGCCTGCCTGCTTCCATATCGTACCCCATTTTCTTTAATACCTGCATTGAAAAATCCCATTGTTGTTGCTTAGGATATTCCCTGTAGAAGAAGCCATCGTTGAAATGTAATTGCTGCAGCTTTTGCATAAGCGGCGGCAAATCTTTTTTTAATGACGCGAAAATAGGGTCGAGCATAGCAACAGTGGCCCCTTTTTCATAATCGTCTAATAATGCATCGTAAGGGTGTGCTTCAAAGCCATACAGTTCTGCCTGCTTTCTTTTCAAAGCTATCATTTTGTCCAACTCAGGTGAATATAGATCAAAGTCGTTGGCTTTACGGGCCTTTATCCACGCATTATAGCTGGCACTGGTTTGCCTTGTAAGTTCATCGATAAAAGAGGATGGCAGTTTCTTGTTTTTTTCATAGTCTTCAAGGCTCAGGCGTATGTTTGCGGCCTGTGTATCATCCAGGCTGGCACCCGAAAGCTCGTTCAGCAGGTGGCCATATTCATCATTGGTTACCATTTCATGCGCCTGGGTAGATAAAGTGGCCAATTGCCTGCCGCGGAATTGTTCGCCCTTTGGCGGCATATATACTTCCTGGTCCCACCCAAGTACGGCTGCCGCATATTGCAGGTCGGCAGCTTTTTGTGTTATGTTCAAATATTTATCGTAAAGATTGTTGCTGTTGTTGGTTGACATTGTATAAGTGATGTGCTAAAATTATATTAGTCTATTGTTCCTGTACTTCCAGTCGTTCTACTTTATTAATTCCTTCCAATGATGCCAGTTTATGGCATAAGTTGTCCAGTTCTTCACGGTCGTGCACGTACACCATTATAGTGCCGTCAAAAATACCATCGCTGGTATCGATACTGATGGAACGCATGTTCATTTTCAGCTCACCCGAGATAACATTGGTGATCTTCTGAATAACACCTACATCATCTAAACCTAGTATACGTACGCCACTAAGGAATGATATTTCTTTATTTTTCGCCCATTTTGTCTTAACCACCCGATGGCCGTAGTTGGCAAGTAGCTGTGCTGCATTTGGACAATCGGTACGGTGTATTTTCAGCCCTTCGCCCGATGTTACAAATCCGAATACATCATCGCCAGGTATGGGCTGGCAGCATTGCGCCAGTTTGTATAATATTTTATCAGAGCTTTCGCCAAATATGATGAGCTCCGGAATTTTGGCTGATTTAGGTTTTGCCGGTTCATCGTCGTGCGTATGTTTATGTTCTGGCTTTACTTCTTTTATGTGTACTATCTTATCGCCCTGTATGGTAAAGTCTTTTAGCAAATCTTTTGAATCGATACTGCCAACGGCTATGGCGTAATAAAGATCGAGCAGGGAAGGTTTCTTGTAGTGTATAACAAGCTCGTTGAGGTTGTATGGAGATGTGGGCACTTTAGCGTGGTCGAGCTTGCGCTCTACCATTGCCTTACCATCTTCGGCTATTAACCGTTTTTCTTCTTTCAGATAGTATTTAATGCGCGATTTAGCTTTACCTGTAGTGACAAATGAAAGCCAGTCTTCAGAAGGTTTTTGTTTAGATGATGTAATGATCTGCACCTGGTCGCCACTTTTCAATACATGGCTCAGGGGCAATAATCTGTAGTTCACTTTAGCACCTATGCAACGCGCACCCAGCTCAGAGTGTACATCAAAAGCAAAATCGAGTGCCGTTGCGCCTTTCGGCAATACGCGCATTTCGCCTTTCGGTGTATAGATGTAGATCTCTTCTGTAAACAAATCGAGTTTAAAATCCTGAAGGAAATCAAGCGTATCTGTTTCAGGGTTGTTTAAAATATCGCGTAAATGTTGCAGCCAGCTATCCAGTTTACTTTCCTGTGGGCTAACAGCCCCTTCCTTGTACTTCCAGTGTGCGGCCAGGCCTTTTTCCGCTATCTCATTCATTCTATCGGTGCGTATCTGCACTTCTACCCAACGGCCACCGGGGCCCATTACCGTAGTGTGTAGGGCTTCATAGCCATTCCCTTTAGGTACGCTTATCCAGTCGCGAAGGCGTTCGGGGCTTGGTTTGTAGAAATTGGTAACAATAGAGTAAACTTTCCAGCAGTCTTGTTTCTCCCGGTCTTGGGGAGATTTTAAGATGACCCGTATGGCAAAGAGGTCGTACACTTCTTCGAAAGCAACTTCCTTCTTTCGCATCTTGTTCCATATTGAATGGATTGCTTTAGGCCTGCCGTATATTTCAAAGTCGAAACCTGCTTCAGCAAGTTCTTCTTTTATTGGTTTTATAAATTCATTTATATAACGCGTGCGTTCGCGTTTAGTTTCTTTTAATCCTTTCGATATCTCGATATAAATTTCAGGCTGCGTGTACTTGAGGGCAAGATCTTCCAGTTCCGATTTTATTTCGTACAAGCCCATGCGGTGTGCGAGGGGAGAGTATATATACGTTGTTTCCGATGATATCTTCAGTTGCTTTTCGCGGCTCATACTTTCCAGTGTGCGCATATTATGCAGCCGGTCGGCAAGTTTTATCAATATCACACGAGGGTCATCGGCGAGCGTAAGCAGTATTTTACGGAAATTCTCAGCTTGTATTGTTGTATCCGCGCCCAGGTCAACAACGTTAGAGATTTTAGTGAGGCCGTCGATTATTTTAGCATACTTAGCGCCAAATTCCTGTGTAATATCTTCCAGGGTTACTTCTGTATCTTCCACAACATCGTGTAAGAGGGCGCAAATAGATGATGTAACACCAAGGCCTATTTCTTCCACTACAATGCGAGCAACAGCCAGCGGATGCAATATGTAAGGTTCGCCGGATTTACGACGCATATCTCTATGCGCATCAACAGCTATTTCAAAAGCACGCCGAAGCAGTGCTTTATCTCCTTTTTTTATGCGTTGTTTTAATGCCCTGAGTAAAGCCCTGTATTCCCTTAGTATCAGTTTCTTTTCTTCCTCTTCGTCAATATTAAATATCGTGTTCTTAAGCTTTTCCATTATTACAATTCAATTTACGACAATCTCTTCTTCTACAGAATATTTATCAGTTATAATCAAAAAGCCATCAATTATAATTGACGGCTTTTGAATGTTCTTTAAAAATCAAAAATTATTTGTAGTTTGATTTGTAAAAATTAATATATGTTTTAAAGTCCTTATCAGCCTTTAGTTTACGGTAGTTTTCGGCTGATATCGTAAACAGTTCGTACTCACTTTCCTTATACTCGCGGAATACCTGTGGCGTAGCGCGCAACATATTGAGGTATATCTTTGCCTGCAGCGCATTAGCGAATTTGCGGGTTATTATCAGACCTTTATCATTACTTAACATTTCGGCTTCCGATTTCAAGGTCATTGAAGGGAATTTGAACGAATTGAAATCGCCCATTGCCGCTTTTACCCCCATTGCCCTTTGCTCCATTACATTGAAAGAGAAAACTGCGTAATGTTCTTCTTTAGGCTTGTAAGTATATGTGGCCGGGGGTGGCTGGCTGCCGCCTGTGCTGTTTGTATCAGCCATGGCCTGACCTTTAGCAGCTGCTATACTATCAGCAGGTTTGCCGGTTGTGCTGACTGAAGCCGGCGGTATAATGGCCGCCGCCGGGGCGCTACTTCCCGGTGTAGGAGGTGCTGCAGTAACAGGGGCTACCCTGTTTTTCTTAATAAAATCTAATACTGCCTCGGCCCAGGGTTTTAAAGAATCGCCAGGGTAAGTGCGGATGAATGTAATTGCTATGGTATCGGCCATATCATATTCGCCGGTGCCTGCTAATGCTACTGCCTCTATAATCCTGAAGCGCTTAATATAGTTTGAATCGCTGTATTTCTTTTGCCCTTCTCTAGCCAGTTGTAACACTTCAGTGTACTGGCGCTGCAGCATTAGGTTATATGTGTTATCATAGTATTCAGCAATGCCTGCGTTGTTTTGCACTATTCCGGCGCCATCTTCAGTTGGTCTTACCAGGGCTGCCCATTTCGAATTACCATATTCCTGCAGCAATTGAGTGCTGTATGTCTTAGCTGCATCCAGTTGGTTTTGTTTGATGGCAGCCAGGTAGCGTAGGTATAATGCTTCTGCAGCTCTCGGACTTTTTTCGGGGTAGCGCTTATCGAAAGTGTCGAGCGTGGCGGTGCCTTGCGGATAGTCTTCCAGTTGCTTAATATATGCATTGGCCATATCCATGTAAGCAGCCTTCACTTTTTGTGTAGCATCAGCTTTTTGTTCGTCGGTTTTTGGTATTAGTGCCAGCAAAGCCTCTTCGGTAGGTATGCCATTTTCATCAAGTTCAAGCGCTCCTTCTTCTACAGCCTCCTGACTGTTAGCTTGTGCATTATTATTATTTGCAAAACCAGACATGGCTGCAGATCTTCTCCAATTGTCGGCAAGGGTCCTGCTTCCCCATTTGCGTTTAAAATCGTTAATACCACGCTGCATAAGCACGGGATTGGCAAAATACCAATTAGTATAGCTTGGTGCATTGGGGTCGTTATTGCTTGCAAGAGGGGCATTATTCAGTCCATTCTCGGCCCTGAAAATGCTATCGTTCCTTTGCTGCTCCAGTGCACGTATATATTTCCGGACAATGGAACGCTGGTCTTTTTCGCTCATAGCAGCTAGCACTAATAAGCTATCCTGTACATGTATCACCTCAGCCGGTTCGGTTACAAGACCCAGTACGCCACCGCGTTTTACCGCTATTATTACATCCGTATCGTTCGCCGCAGCCGATGCTACACTGGCAGCGCTATCGTAATAGTTTTTAGCCTGGCCGTAGTTGTGTTGATTGTAATATATATTACCAAGTGCCGCAAAAGATAAAGCTTTTTGTTTTTTGGTGGATCTGAGTGATTGCAGCCCTTTCTGGAAATAAACGATGGCTTCATCGGTGCGGTTATTACTGGCCGCAAGCCGCCCCATTACATAATATATCTGCTCGTAATAGTTAGAATATTTACCATCATTCAACACACGTTTCAGTGAGGATAATGCTTCGTCCTGGTCAACACCTGCATTCATTTGGTTGAAGGCAGTATTCTTACGTGCATAGAAATCCATTTCTATTTTAGGATGCAAGGCTACTACTTTTTTAAAGCTTTCAGCCGCAGCCGCATAGTCGCCCTGCTGCTCTAAGAGCTGGCCATTAATGTATGCAGCACGCGTACGTACCCAATCGGGTAGTTGGTTGTCTGTAGCTACTATATCCAGGTTTTTGATTGCTACTTTCCTGTCGTTTTGGCTCAATGCCAGGTAAGCCCTTTCCAGGGCTAGCCTTCCTTTCAGCGATTTTGGAAAATTCGGGTCAGTTTCCAGCAAGTCAAGTACCGATTCTGCATTGCCATCCTGCTTCCATTCAGTATAGGTTCGTGCCAACCACAGCAAGGCTTCGTTATGCACCGATCGGTGTTTCAGGAAGTCGAGTGGCTTATTATTATCGGCCTGGGCAATAGAGGGCACTTTTGAAGACGGCTTACTTCTGGTAGTGCTATTATTTTTCTTTTTATTCTTATCGCGCAGGCTCAATGTATAGCGGAAAGCTGTTGCGGCATTGTCGTAATCGGCTTTGTAATAATATGCCTGCCCCATAAGCAAATACAGGTCGTCCCCCCATTTGGCGCGAGGGTCATGTATCTGTATACCTACTGATGCTTTCTGTATGATACTATCCATATCCTGCGACAGCAGGGCCGAGTCCCGGTCGGGATCGAACGGGAAGAGCGCTAATACGGAGTCATAATTCTCTCGGGCGGCCCGCTGCATATTATCCAGCGCCTCGTCCATTTTTTTATCGGTATTGAAATA
>CBFGNI010000129.1:0-8102 GCA_965650105.1 uncultured bacterium
GGTGGTTTTTTAGGATCTATCGGTGGTGGTTCTGCAAGTGTTACTTCCTTCATGATAGCTACAGGCTTTTTATCAGCATTACCTTTAATAGCTTTCACTACTAACGATCCGCCTACTATAAGCCCTACAACACCAATAACTATGATACCGGCATTGCGCATACGTTTTGGATATTTCTTGCGCAACTCATAGCCACCGTAGTTTTTATTACGGCCCTCGAACAATATATCGAGGTAGTCGCTTTTCAGAATTTTATTAATATCCATTGTTAATAATACCTTTTGTTAATTAAAGACGCATTTCAGCGAATTTTCCATACAGGGTGTTATTCACCACTGGCTTGCTCAGTCATGGTAATAAATTCTTTATCTACCGGTGTTATATCAACTATTGCATATACACGCACATCATTAATATTCATTTCATCCAGTATGTTCACCATGTCCTCGTAAGTACTTGTTTCGTCAGGCTTTATCAATATCGTTGCCTGGTCTTTGCCGCTCAAAGCACCACTGCGCCTTAATTCTTCTACTTTTTGTTTTTTTGCTATAATGGCATCTCTTATACCATCTTTCGCCCTGAAGTAAGTCACCTTCAATTCCGGTGGTGTATTAGGGTCGCTACCTATACCTTCATAATAGTATATACGGTGGTTTTTGCTCAGCAATATGGTCATAGCCGTACTTTCTTTGATCTTGGTTTCCTCTTCAGGTTTTACCACATCATCTTTATACGGCATATTGATCTGCATGGTCTTAGGCTTAGACATGGTTGTTGTGTACATAAAGAATGTAATCAACAAAAAACCTAAGTCCACCATCGGTGTCAGATCCACACGCGTGGAGAGCTTCTTCCCTTTTTTGACCCCGGGGCCTTTCTTATGCCCTCCACTACTGGAGGTATCCATTTCAGCCATGGAACAAAATATTTTATAACGTTAAACGAATAGTTACTCTTTTTTACCACCTTGTTGCATTTCCCATGCGGCAGTGCCCGGTGGCACAGCTTTCAAACTGGTAAGCAGATTGAATTTGAATATTTTCCAGCCTTCCAGCGTACGTATTACTTTTCTTACTTCGGGATATGATGTTGATCCGTCAGCTTTAATTACAATACGTAATTTGGGGTTGGTGTTTCTCGCAGTCCTTATCCATGCAGCCAGTTCATTGTTCTCATTGGTTACCGAAGTATCAGCAGGTACACCTTGTGTACTTAAATCAAATTCTTTTTGCTGCTCAGGTTGTGCATTAAGATATGATTTCAACTGGCTGAAAGGTACACCTACCGACGAACCGATGGCAAATTTGTTCATCTCGTCCGTAGTAAGGTTCAGGCCTTTATATTCGTCAATATTTTCTATCAACGACCTGCGCATGTTCTTATTATCTATCGAGAAGAATATGCGTCCTTTCGGGTCAATGGTTATTAGCATGATGTCGTTATCCGGAATAGGTATCTCCGATATAGAAGCCGGAGTTTTCACGGTAACTGGCTCATCCGGCTTAAACTTGGTTGCCAACATGAAGAATGTCAGCAGCAGGAAGGCTACGTCGCACATCGCCGTCATATCGACGGTGGTGCTTTTCCGTGGCATTTTTACTTTAGGCATCTTAGTTTTTTTCTGCTATTAATTAGTAATAAGATTCAAAACCGTCATTATTCCACAAATCTTTTTCACAATTTTCTGCTAACAGCTTATTTATTACCTGTAGTTAGTAGCAAAGCTTTGAGTTAAAGTAAAGCCGCTTTCATCAATACCATAAGTGATACCATCAATCAGGGTAGTGAAGAAGTTATAAGTTACAATTGCAAGGAATGACGTACCGATACCAAGCGCTGTATTGATCAGGGCTTCAGAAATACCAGCAGCAAGGGCGGCAGCATCAGGAGCACCTGCATTCGCCATTGCAGCAAATGAACGGATCATACCCAATACCGTACCAAACAGACCCAGTAGGGTTGCTACTGATGCGATAGTAGAAAGGAACACCAGGTTCTTTTCAAGCATAGGCAGTTCAAGCGAAGTAGCTTCTTCTATTTCTTTTTGAATGCTCAATACTTTCTGGTCAGTATCCATTTCAGTGTTGTTGATCATTTCGCGGTATTTTACCAGGCCTGCACGCATTACATTACCTACAGAACCGGCTTGCTTATCGCATTCAGCCAAAGCTGCATCAACATTTTTGTTAGCCAGGTGGTATTGTACTTTACGTACAAACTCTGCCGAATTTACTTTACCCTTTGCTTTTACAATGGTAAGTGCGCGCTCAACGCAGAAAGCGATAAGTGTTAATGTAGTGGCCATCAGGATAGGTACAACCCATCCACCCATGTACATGGTACCCAAAAAGTTGGCGGGCACGTGCTTGTCTGCGTCTTTAAAGTTTGCTGCTGATCCGAATACCATGTGAAAGATAAGCTCAGCCACACCAATACATACTAAAACAACAATCAGGTTGATACCGAAGTTGTTAGAATTCTTTGGTTTGCCTGCATGCGAACCTGTTTTAGCTGCGGCTGTTTTTACATCTGCCATAATTCTGTTTTTTTGGATTTTTTAAACTTGTTTAGTTATTAAAAACTCTTTGAGATATGTGTGGTTGCAAAGATATAGGTACGCTTCATAAAAACAACTCGTGCTTTTAATTTTTATTATTAACTTATTAGAGCTTTACAATGATATGACTTTACTAAAAATCGTGCCTTAAAACCTCCTGCCAATCAGCGTTTCTTTATTTATATAGCTAGAAATTTGGTACCCTGCCGAGGCAGTACCGAAGATATTATTTTTTTGTAAACAGCCCGCTCGCCATTGCAATTTTAACAATTACCTTTGCACCTCAAAGCAAACAGATAAACACAAATACATAATGAGCTTCAACCCATGGCATTCAGTGAGTTATGGCGACCATGTGCCGGACAAAGTAAATGCAATTATTGAAATACCCAGAAATTCAAGGGCGAAATACGAACTGGATAAAGAAACCGGCCTGCTAAGGCTGGATCGCGTACTATATTCATCAGTATATTACCCTGCTAATTATGGCTTTATCCCCCAAACCTATTGCGACGACAATGATCCGTTGGATATATTAGTACTATCGCAGATAGATATGCAACCTCTTTGCCTGGTTGAGGCTAAAATAATTGGCGTTATGCGCATGCTTGACCAGGGTGAAGCCGATGATAAACTGATAGCAGTTTGTGCTAACGATATGAGTGTGGCTCACATCAATGATATTAGCGAGCTCCCATCTTATTTTATTGAAGAGCTGCGCCACTTTTTTGAAGAATATAAAAAACTGGAAAATAAGGTGGTAAAAATCGAGGACTTCCAGGGCGCACGACTGGCAAAAAAAATATTGCAACACAGCATAAACGATTATCAGGTAAAATTTGGTAACAAACAAAAAGAAGCCAATACAACTATATAGTTAGTTTTGGTTTTTTGACTTTTGACTTCTGATTTTTTATAACACATGCCACGTACTAAGATCAAAGACATTTTACAGAACGAGAAGTTCAACTATCCGGTTAATGTAAAAGGATGGATTCGTTCTTTCCGCAACAACACATTTATAGCCTTGAACGATGGCTCCTGCATGAATAACATACAGGTAGTTATTGACTTCAATAACATGGATGACGCAGTGCTGAAGAATATTACCAACGGTGCATCTATTAGTGTGAATGGTACTGTTATCGCATCGCAGGGCAAGGGCCAAAAGGTAGAAATAAAAGCCGATGATGTAGAGATATTGGGTACTTGCGATGGTGAGAAATTCCCCTTGCAATTAAAAAACCGTCCAAGCCTCGAATATCTGCGAGAGATAGCACACCTGCGTTTCCGTACCAATACTTTTGGTGCAGTATTCCGTGTGCGCCACACCTTGGCTTATGCTATACACAAGTTCTTTAACGATCGTGGCTTTGTTTACCTGCATACACCTATCGTTACAGCATCAGATGCTGAAGGAGCAGGTGAAATGTTTCGTATTACAACATTACCTTTCGATAACCCACCACGTAAAGATGATGGACAGATAGACTATACCGAAGACTTCTTTGGCCGCAGTACGAACCTTACCGTTAGCGGGCAGCTGGAAGCAGAGTTAGGCGCTATGGCGTTTAGCGAGGTATATACATTTGGCCCTACATTCCGTGCTGAAAATTCAAACACAGCGCGACATCTTGCCGAGTTCTGGATGATAGAACCGGAGGTTGCATTTAACGATCTTACGGATAACATGAACCTCGCCGAGAATTTCATTAAATATATCATTAAGTATGCGCTGGAAAACAACCGTGAAGACCTTGAATTCCTTACGCAACGCCTGGCTGACGAAGAAAAACAAAAGCCACAAAACGAGCGTAGTGAAATGGGCCTGATAGAAAAGCTGGAGTTTGTTTTGAACAATGAGTTTGAGCGCATTACTTACACTAAGGCTATCGATATATTGCTTGATTCGCCTGCATACAAGAAGAAGAAATTCCAGTACGAAGTAAAATGGGGTGTTGATATGCAAAGTGAGCATGAACGCTACCTTGTGGAAAAGCACTTTAAAAAGCCGGTTATTGTTACCGATTATCCTAAGGACATCAAATCGTTCTACATGCGTATGAACGATGACGGTAAAACCGTGGCTGCTATGGATATACTGGCACCAGGTATTGGTGAAATAGTGGGTGGCTCGCAAAGGGAAGAACGCCTGGACAAGTTGGAACAAAGAATGCAGGAAATGCACATACCAACTGATGAAATGTACTGGTATTTAGATACACGCCGCTTTGGTACTGTACCGCATGCCGGCTTTGGTTTAGGCTTCGAGCGTATTGTTTTATTTGTTACGGGTATGACCAATATTCGAGATGTAATACCTTTCCCGCGCACGCCTAAGAACGCTGAATTCTAAATAAAACATATCGTAATAGAAAAAGCCTCACTATCCAGTGAGGCTTTTTCTATATGGGAATTATTTTAAACAACATGCACCACTTTAGTGGGTTCTAAATTGGCATTGCGTATCGAGATATTACGTGCTACACTTTGTGCTATATCTATAAATATATCTCTTGCAGGGTTGGCTTCATCCAGTATTGCAGGTATACCTTTATCACCACCCTCGCGTATGCCCTGTACTAATGGTAACTCGCCCAGAAAAGGTATCTCAAACTGGTCAGCCATTTGCCTTGCACCACCCTTGCCAAATATGTAGTATTTATTCTCCGGCAATTCAGCCGGTGTGAAATAAGCCATATTCTCTACCATACCCAGGATAGGTATGTTTATCTGTGGTTGTTTGAACATCATGATAGCTTTCTTAGCATCGGCAGCAGCCACAGCTTGCGGAGTAGATACTATTACAGCCCCTGTTACCGGTACAGCTTGCACCAGTGTAAGGTGCACATCGCCTGTACCCGGCGGCAGATCTATTATCAGGTAATCTAGTTCGCCCCACAATACGTCGCTTATAAATTGCTTTAATGCAGAACTGGCCATTGGCCCCCGCCATATCATAGCCTGCCTTTCATCTACTAATATACCTATCGACATAGCTTTTATACCGTGTGCATCAATAGGCACTATCATACCCTTGCCATTTACTTCGGTCATCATAGGCTTTTCGTTTCGTATACCCAACATTATAGGTATCGACGGGCCATATATGTCCGCATCCAGTATGCCAACTTTTGCCCCCTCTTGCGAAAGGCCCAAGGCAAGGTTTACCGATACGGTTGATTTACCTACCCCACCCTTACCCGATGCCACCATAATAATGTTTTTTACCCCTGGCAGCACGGCTTTACTGTCTTTACGGTTGCTGCCTACATTAGCCTCCATGCGCACAGTTACTACTGCATCTTTATCCACTCGTTCATGTATAGCATTTATGCAGTCTCTTTCTATCAGTTCTTTTAATGGGCAGGCAGGTGTGGTCAAAACCACCATAAAAGATATGTTCTTATCATGTACCACTATATCTTGTATCATATTCAGGGTCACCAGGTCTTTACCAAGATCCGGTTCCTGAACGTGGCCTAACGCAGCTAATACCGCTTCTTTCGTTATCATACTAAACCTTTGTTAAAGTAACTTATCGGAGTGCAAAAGTACGTCATACACTTCTTTCTTTGTGTAAGAATAGCAGCTAATTACGCTGATACATTTATTATCAATATTGATACATCAATACTTGCAGAAAAAAATTATAAACAATGTAACTTTGGGCTACATGCTAAGTAAATTAGGCTGTTTCATTTTTATTATTTGTCTTTTTGCTGCCCCCAAAGCATTTGCTCAAGACCCTTACGAGAATATCATACAGATAAACGGGGTCACTATGACTGCAGATAGCCTTCGCGCTGTACCCGGCGTTACGGTTTTGGTGCTTAATAAAGATAGAGGCGTAGAATCGAGCGATAAGGGTGTATTCTCTGTAGTAGTATATAAAGGCGATACCTTGCAGTTTTCCGCCTTGGGCTTTCGTAGCAAGCAATATGCTGTACCTAAAGACCTCAAGGGCCACTATTTTTCACTGATACAATTAATGGTGCAGGATACTTTTTATTTACCTGAAACCATTATCCGGCCAGTACCATCAAAAGAACAGTTTGACTATGCTTTCAAAAACTGGCATATTCCGGACGATCAATTAGAACTTGCCCGTAAAAATACAAATGCACTCACGCTACGTGCATTAGCATACACTATGCCACACGATGGTAACGAAAATCAGTCTGCATATCAAAACCAGCAGGCTGTATTATCAACTTATTACGGCCAGCAAAAGCCTATGAATATTTTCAATCCATTGGCTTGGGCAGAGTTTTATGAGGCCTGGAAACGGGGCGATTACCGTAATAAGAACAAAGTATATTAACTATACACTGTATTAAACGGATTATTTAGACGCACGTCAAATATTCATCTCAAATATCTTTTGTTCTTTTTTTTCTTCAAATCCGTTGTTTGTATAAAACCTGTGAGTATCATTACGTATCACATTCGATCGTACTACCAGTCTTTTGCAGTTATTTGCCTTTGTCCATTCAATTGCCTGTTCTACCATTTGCCTGCCTATTCCCTTACTACGCACCGTCGCATCAATAACAAGCCCTACTATTTCGCAAAACATTCCTGTCTCCAGGTGTATTAGTTTAGATACTTGTATCCAGCCTACAACCTTATTTTCATACTCTGCAACAAACACAATATCGCACTTGCTATTCAGGATATATTCGAGATTAGAAAAGCTACCAGATTCACTTATCTCATAGCCTAATTGATGTGATAACTGCGTTATTGCAGAAACATCAGTTACTCCTGCTTTTCTTAAAACTAACATCATTAATAGTTTTCAAAGATGCAATAATAATTCCTAAGAGTACGCCTGCTATCATAGTAACCACAAGGCTCCCAATATTAATACTTGCTACCAACAACATTCGTAAGCCTAACATCATCATTATAGTTAATACTATAATAAGCCAATAAAACCTATTGCTAGCGGCCACTATTTTTTGCCTGGGTAAGTTGTAGATCACTGCTATAATTAAAAGTAAGCCGATGACAGTGCTACTGTGCTGGATGATTTTATACACTGGAACATCCCAACCTGCTATTGATATAATCCTCATTAGCAACTGAATATTAGAAACAAAATACCCGTGTTCATGTGTAAAACTATCCCATAGAAGATGAGAACCTATACCTATCACTGCACTTATGATAATCACTATCCAATTCGCCTGAAAACATTTACTCCAATTAAACACAGATATACTATTTAATCTCTCAGCTAAAGCCGTTGGCAGATTAGTTACAAGTTTATCGCGCACTAATAAATGAAATGTAAAACACAGCAAAATAACTAATGGCAAGTCAAAGTAAAATATCCCCAGTATTGTATGACTATAAATACTCAATATGTTTAAACGCAGGAAGTATTCGAAGTCAGGAGTAATAGCGCCGATGATAAGTGCTGTGAGGGAATAATACCTGTGGGGCAGTTTGGTAAGTGGCAGTATGATAGCGGGATGGGCGAAAGTGAACGGCATGGCTGCAAGATAATTATTCTGTAAGTATAGCCTTGATGCAGGTG
>CBFGNI010000130.1:0-8049 GCA_965650105.1 uncultured bacterium
TTCCTGCGTGCGATAGCGGTGTTTGCTAAAAGTGAACTCCAGCTTATTGCGATAGTACCTGTCTTTAGGACTGCCTGATATGGGTTGCATTTCGGGAAGCTCCACCTGGCCTATACGTTGTAGCTGGTCTAGTACCTGTTGTTGCTTATATACCAGTTGCTGGTTATATGGCAGCATTTGCCATTTGCAGCCGCCGCATATACCAAAGTGCGGGCAAAAAGGAGTTACACGCTCTGCTGATGGTTGTACCAATTGCAATACCTTACCTTCAGCCCAGCTTTTTTTGTCTTTTGTAAGGCGTATGTTCACTACATCGCCCGGAATAGCATTTTCTACAAATACTACTTTACCATCGTCAAGATGGGCTATACTTTTGCCTTCAGCCGCATAGCTACTGATCAATACGTTATTAACCTCGCGTTTCTTTTTCCTGGACAATTTGTTAGAAATTAGTTAAATGGTCTGCAAATTTACAACCCCTAGGCTAGGTTACCCTGTCTGAATGTTATAAATTTGGTCACTTGGTTATATAGCATGAAAAACATGTGTTATATAACCGTATCTCTCACTTCAAACATAGTATGAAACGTTTTCTACTTGCCCTGTTGCTTGCCACAGGATTTGCACAACCGTTATTGGCTGCAAACGGATATAATATTCAAATCAAATTTAACGGAGTAAAAGACTCGATGGTTTATCTCGCGCATTATTTTGGCGAGCCGCTACCTACTATTTACCAGATCGATTCTGCCCGTTTTGATAAGAATGGTAATGCAACAATTAAATCGAACGATAAAACGCTGGGGGGTATTTATATACTGTTATTGTCTGACAAGCAAACCTATATGGAGTTCTTACTGAACGATGGCGATGACATGCAAATAACAGCTAATGCCAAAGACCTGCCCGGTACTGCAAAATTTAAAAACTCCCCGGAAAACGAGCGCTTTGCCAGCTATGTAAACTACCTGCAGGCGTTTGCACAAAAGCAGGCAGCAAATACCAAAGCACTGGCAGCTGCTAAAACAAAGGCTGATACAACGGCTATAGTAGAAAAAGCAGCCGATGACGCTAAGGAAGTAACACAATACAGAAGGGATTATATAAACAAATACCCCGGCACATTACTAGCAAAAATATTTAGCGCTTTAGAGGTGCCAATAATACCTTCCGGCAAGCATTTGCTGGCTAATGGCGAAGTAGATAGTGAGTTTAACTACCGTTATTATAAACAGCATTACTGGGATAAATTTGATTTTAAAGACGACAGGCTGATACATACACCTATTTACGATGGCAAGTTGAATGAATATGTTACAAGGTTGGTAATGCAGGTGCCCGATAGTCTTGAAAAAGAGGCTGATATGTTGCTTGCAAAAACCAGGGGCAGTAAAGAGTTGTTTAAATATACTTTGCACTGGTTTACCAAATACGTTCAGAATAGCAAGATAATGGGCCTTGATGAAGTGTTTGTGTACCTTGTTGAGAACTACCACATGAAGGGCGATGCTTATTGGATGAGTGATGATCTTCTTTCGAAATACATTGACAGGGCACGTAAAATTGCACCGAACGTAATAGGTAATATAGCGCCGGATATAAAAATGACAGGAATAGATAATAAACCTCATAACTTATACGATCTTGACAGTAAGTACACATTACTTATATTCTGGTCGCCCGAATGTGGCGCATGCCTGAAAGAAGTGCCCCAGATAGATTCTGTTTACAATGCAGTACTGAAAAAAAGAGGTGTAAAAGTATATGCCGTGCGTACCGATGGTGATGAAAAGAACTGGCAGGAAACCATAGACAAATTCAAAATAAACGATTGGGTGAATGTATATGACCCCGAACATAAGTCGAACTACAGGGCGCAGTACGATGTGTACGCAACCCCCGTTACTTATTTGCTAGATAATAAACATATAATAAAGGGTAAAAAAGTAGATCATACCAACCTGGTTACGCTACTGGATATACTTGAAAGGCAAGAGAAAAACGGCAATTAAAAAAACATATTTCCAAAGAATAAGAAATGCAGAAACTATTTTCCCGCTCATTGCTAATAACGGTTGTAAGCTTTTTTATAGTACTGTCGTCGCAGGCGAAGAATGGCTATAAAATACAATTGAAACTGGCTAACGTTAAAGACAGCATGCTATACCTGGTGCACTACTACGGTAAGCCCATGCCCACAATTTATAAAACAGATTCTGCCAGGATCAGCAAGACAGGTACTGCTTTGCTGCAATCGAAAGACACGCTGATAGGTGGCATTTATATGATACTGTTATCGGACAAGCAAACCTATTTTGAGTTTTTGCTGAATAACGGTGACGATATTACCATTACTGCCGATATAGCCAAACTACCTGACGGCATTGCCATTAAAAATTCAGAAGAAAGTAAAATGTTCTTCGAATACCTGGACTATATGAAAACCTTTGCTGGTAAGCATAAACAGTACCAGGAAGAGCTGGCACAAGCAAAAACAAAACAGGATACAACAAATATTCAAAAGAAGTACACCGGTATATCGAAGGAACTGCTGGAGTACAGGAAAGATTTTGCGGCAAAACACCCTAACACGCAACTGGCGAATATCTTCAATGCAATGGATGTGCCTATTGTACCGGAAGGAAAGCACTTTTTGCCTGATGGCACACCCGATTCAGCGTTCAGCTACCATTATTATAAAGAACACTACTGGGATAAATTTGACTTTAGCGATGACCGCCTGATAAATACACCGGTGTACGATGGTAAGCTGGATGAATACATGAATAAACTGGTAATACCATACGAGGACAGTGTAATAAAGGAAAGCGATTTTTTACTGGCGAAGGCAAGGGCAAGTAAAGAGCTATTTAAATACACATTGTGGTGGCTTACCCGCAATGCTGAAGCGAGCAAGATAATGGGTATGGATGCCGTGTTCGTTCATTTGGTTGAGAATTATTATATGAAGGGTGATGCTTATTGGCTGAGCAGCGAAGAGCTGGATAAATATGTGGACAGGGCTCATAAAATAGCACCCAATGTAATAGGCAACCTGGCGCCCGAAATAAATTTACCCGATATAAATGGGAAAATGCAGTCGCTGAGAGGATTGAATGCAAAATACACTATGCTTATATTTTGGTCGCCCGATTGTGGCCACTGCCTGGCAGAGATGCCGAAAGTAGATTCAATGTACCGTGCAGTGCTTAAAGATAAAGGGGTAAAAATATACGCAGTGCGTACAGATGCTGAAGAAAAATGGAAAGAAGTAATAGAAAAAGATAAATTGCAGGACTGGATACATGTACATGACCCTAAGCATACATCAAACTTCAGGGCCGATTACGATATTTATAGCACACCTGTTATATATTTGCTTGACGAGAAAAAAATAATAAGAGGTAAAAGGCTGGATCATATCAATACGGCATCGCTAATAGAGATGCTGGAGAAAAAGCAAAAGGAAACAAAAGCAAAGACATCAAAATAGTATTATCATCCTCAACAAGAAAAACATAAAAACACAATGCGAAAGCTGGTTCTAACTTGTCTTGCATCGGGCCTATTTATTACATCGGCCATGGCGCAAACCCTCTTTACCTATGGCAGCAACCCGGTAAGCAAAGAAGAATTTCTCAGGGTTTACCAAAAAAACAGCCTGAACAAACAGCCTGATTATTCAGAAAAGGCGTTAAGGGAATATCTTGACCTGTATTCACTCTTCAGGATGAAAGTGAAAGAAGCTGAACTGCAACGTATAGATACTATGCCCAGCATACAGCAAGACCTGGATAACTACCGCAGGCAAATAGCCAAATCTTACCTTACAGACGAACAGGTGGTGAATAAGCTGATTTCTGAATCGTACGACCGTATGAAACAGGAAATACGTGTAGCGCATATTGTGGTAGCGGTTCCTAACACATCGAACGATACTGCAGCCGCGTATGCGAAAATAGATAGTGTTTACAAAGCGATCACTAAAAATAAGGCAGATTTTGCTGCGGTTGCTGCGGCTGTGTCTGATGATAGAGGTTCGAAAGACCAGGGTGGTGATATAGGTTATATTACAGCATTGCAAACGGTTTATCCTTTTGAGAATGCGGTATATAATACACCGGTTGGTAAAGTGTCTGCACCTTTCCGCACGCAGTTTGGCTACCATATTGTAAAAGTTATAGACAAGCGTGCTGCACAAGGTGAAGTAAAAGTGGCACAGATACTTATTGAAGTAAAGAAATCGCAGGGCGAGGAAGGCATTGCATTGGGCAATAAAAGAGTGGATAGCGTGCTGAGAGATTTGAAAAAAGGAATGCCTTTTGAAGATGCAGTTACGAAATATTCAGATGACAGGTTCACTAAGAAAGATGGCGGGGTTATGCCTGCATTTGGTGTAGGTAAAATGGATCCTGATTTTGAAAAAGCAGCATTCGCACTTAAAAAACCGGGTGATATTTCTGCTCCTGTAAAAACAGAATATGGTTTCCATATCATCAAACTGATATCGCGCAATTCACTAAAACCTTTTGATAGCCTTAAAAATTATTTGACACGTAAAGTAAATAATGATTCAAGGGCGCAACTGGCAAAGGAAGCATTCTTCGATAAGATAAAAGCGAAAAATGGTTTCAAAGAATATCCTGCTAACATTGATGCAGTTATTGATAGGATGAGCAAAATACCTGATACAGGTAAAAATGCCAATAAATTTGAGTTAAGCGATTTTAATGGCATGAACAAACCTGTGTTTACCCTGGGTGGTGTTGACTATAAGCAAAGTGATTTTGTAGCTTATGCTGACCGTCTTACTAACGGGCGCCTTACTGGGCCTAAAAAAGCAGTAGGCCGCGATTTGTATAAGCTATACGTTACATCAACAGTAAACGACATGGAAGAACACAGATTGTCAGAAACACAACCTGAGTTTAAAAACCTGATGACAGAATACAAAGACGGTATTATGCTGTTTGAGTTGATGGACCGCAGCGTGTGGGGTAAGGCAGCGAAAGATACAACAGGCCTTAAGGCGTTTTATGAATCTAAGAAAGGTAACTATATGTGGGAGCCCGGCTTTACGGGATCAGTGTATCGTTTCAAAAACGAAGAGCAACTGAAAAAGGGCCTTGCATTGCTTAAGAAAAACACCAGCGATGAGGATATTCTGAAAGAAATGAATTCAACCACTTTGCAGGATGCAGCACTTATACAAAGAGGCCATTTTGAATTTTCGAAATTTACTGATGTGCCACGCGGCGCTATAAAACCTAAAACTATAACCGAGGCGCAAAAAGCAAGCGACGGTACATACGTAGTAGCAAAGGTTGATGAAGTATATAATGAGCCATCGCAAAAAAGCTTGGCAGATGCTCGTGGTTATGTAATAGCAGAATATCAGGACTATCTTGAAAAGAAATGGAATGAAGAAATGAGGAAGAAATATCCTGTTAAAGTTGACGAACAGGAATTCAAAACGATGGTTAAGTAAAATATTATCTGTTAACTTTAAAGCCTCTCTTATAATGAGAGGCTTTTTTTATTTTAAAGATTTATTAAGCAGATATGAAGATATCATTTCACGGCGCAGCAAGAACAGTAACAGGCTCTAAGCATATAGTACATTTAAAATCGGGCACACAAATACTCCTGGACTGCGGCATGTTTCAGGGAATGGGGAAGAAAACATTTGAAATGAATAACGAGTGGGGCTTTGAACCCACAGAGCTGAAACACGTTATTATATCCCATGCACATATCGATCATATAGGGCTGTTGCCTAAACTGGTAAAAGATGGGTATAAGGGTAAGATATATTGCACCACATCTACAGCCGACCTGCTAAAAATATTACTACGCGACTCTGCACGCATACAGGAGTCGGACACGAAGTATATAAACAAAACGCGCGATATGCAGGGCCGTGAGCATGTAGTGCCACTATACACTGAAGAAGATGCAAGTAATGTTTATCCGCTACTGCATTTGATAGATTATAATGAAAAATACCGGATCGATGATGAAGTAGAGCTGTTGTACACCGACTGCGGGCATATATTAGGAAGCGCAGCCGTAAACCTTATACTGCAAGAGCAAGGCAAACAGGTGCGTTTGACGTTCAGCGGAGATATTGGCAGGTACCGCGATGTGATACTCCGCTCACCTGATGTATTTCCGCAAGCCGATTATATAATTATGGAATCAACATACGGGAATTCGCTACATGAAACAGTATTGCCGTCTGTTGATATACTCCTTAATCATATTGAAGAGACCTGTATTGAACGGAAGGGCAAGCTGATAATACCCGCTTTCAGCGTAGGGCGTACGCAAGAGCTGTTGTATATATTGAACCGGCTGGAACTGGAAAGGCGTTTACCGAAAGTTAAATACTATGTAGATAGTCCACTATCTATTGAAGCAACAGAAATAATAAAGCGTCATCCCGAATGCTTTAACAAGCAAGTAAAAGAACTGCTACAGAAAGATGAAGATGTTTTTGCATTCGAGGGGCTGGAATACTTACGTACTGCCGAAGAGTCAATTCACCTTAACTCTTCTAAAGAACCATGCGTCATTATTTCGGCATCGGGTATGGCTGAAGCCGGCAGGGTGAAACATCACATTGCACACAATATTAGCGATGCACGCAACACTATATTGATTGTAGGATATTGTGAACCCGAATCATTGGGAGGCAGGCTAAGGGCAGGCGCTACCCATGTAAGTATATTTGGCACACACTATGAAGTAGCAGCGCAGGTTGGCATTATTAATAGCTTAAGTGCCCATGGCGATTATGATGACATGAGCCAATGGCTGGCTTGCCAAAACCCGAAGGAAGTAAAGAAACTCTTTTTAGTGCATGGTGAATATGAGGTACAGCAACACTTCAGGGAAAGGCTGATACGCAAGGGATTTCTTGATGTGGAAATACCCAACAGACACCAGGTAATAGGCCTGGGCGACCTTAGTTAAATACTGAAAAAAAATTACTGATCGTCCAGTCGCTTCAGGTTGACCTCTGAAACTGACGATACAATGATGGGATATTTTTCCAGCGTTACGTCTGACGAGTCGAGGCCAAAAGCTCTTTCTTCGGAGAGGCTTACTTTTTTCAGCCAGAAGTAACTGCGCATCATAAGCCGGTCCCAAAGTGGTAAAGCATTATCGCGCGACAGGAATTTTTCCATTATAATGAAGCGGAAATCGCCCATCACGTTGTTTTTGCTTAAAGACTCATAACGGCTAACAACGTTCACTTCTTTATTATTCACCATTTCTTCCACTACCTTACGGAACATGGCCTGTATGCGGTGCTCAACACGGAAACCAAGGCGGAATTCAACACGGATTATCTCGTTGGGGATAATGGTTTGAACACAGTACTCCATGGTATAAGGGTCATCCAGTACATCTACATGCACAAACCAGTATAGGTCAGCACGCTTAGGTTTACGATATAGAATAGAGTAGATGATCTTATGCTCTATTTCTTTAGGGTTGTTGGCACTGGTAAGATATACAAGGTGTGTAGCGTACTTGGGTATGCTACGGTCGTTACTTAGCTCTTGTATGATGGGGACATAATCTTCAAGGCGCACAAACTCTACATACCTGTTTTTTATCTTCCGTGCTTTGAACCAGGATAGCATAACCCCGAATAAACCGCCACCTACTATCAATGTAACAAAACCACCATGAGGGAATTTTTCGAGGTTGGCAACCAGGAAAGAAAATTCAATAACCAGGTACACAAATAAGTAAGCTGCTATCCATACAATAGGTACCCGTTTTATGAACATATAGTATGCAAACAGGCACGATGTCATGATCATACACAAGGTTATAGAAAGGCCATAAGCCGCTTCCATATTAGCGGAACGCTGGAAGTGCAATACCATGCCTATGCAACCTACAAATAACAGGAGGTTGATGCCGGGAATAAATAATTGTCCGCGTTCTATAGTAGGGTAATTGATCTTCATTTTCGGCCACAAGTTCAGCTTTACAGCCTCACCAATAAGTGTAAAGGAGCCGGATATTAATGCC
>CBFGNI010000131.1:0-8002 GCA_965650105.1 uncultured bacterium
CTATAGACACTAAGAAGCGTATAATAGACAACCCTGAATTGATAGAGGTAATTGAAAAGATTACAAATGAAATAGTGAAGGCGTTTAAGAACGGTAATAAAGTATTGTTTTGTGGCAATGGCGGCAGTGCGGCAGATGCGCAACATCTTTCTGCAGAGTTTAGTGGCCGTTTTTACTCCGACAGAAACCCTTTACCATCAGAAGCATTGCATTGCAATACATCTTATCTCACTGCAGTAGCTAATGACTATGGTTACGATGTAGTATATAGCAGGATAGTGAAAGGTGTAGGGAAAGAAGGCGATGTGCTGATAGGGTTAAGCACTTCAGGCAATTCTGTTAATATTATAAAAGCTATGCAGCAGGCAGAGCAGTTAGGCATGGTTACTGTAGCTTTTACGGGTGAAAGTGGAGGGCAAATGAAAACGTTGTGCGACTATCTTGTGAATGTACCTAGTAATGATACGCCGAGGATACAGGAATCGCATATAACCCTGGGGCATATTGTTTGCCAGCTTGTTGAAGAAGCATTGTTTTAAAAAAATGAAAGAATTATGGTGGGATTTAATATATCAGCAGATATTGGTAAAAACTGGACGCTTTTTTTAGATAGGGACGGTGTGATAAATGAAGAGATAGTAGGTACTTACGTAACTACCTGGGATGAATTTAAATTTTGTGATGGAGCATTGGACGCGTTGGCGCACCTGAATAGTATTTTTGGCCGTATTGTTATTGTTACCAATCAGCGTGGTGTAGGTAAGGGTATAATGTCCCTTGAGACCCTCAGGGAGATAAGTGCTAAAATGACTGATTCGATACATATAGCTGGTGGCCGCATAGATAAAATATACTCTTGTACAGCCGTAGGCGATACCGACCATAACCGGAAGCCTAATATAGGTATGGCCATGCAGGCAAAAGAAGACTTCCCGGAAATTGACTTTAAGCAGAGTGTAATAGTTGGCAATAGTATTACCGACATGGAATTTGGGAAGCGGGTTGGTATGTATTCGGTGTTTTTAACTACAAAACATGAGCCTTATGAACTTCCGCACGACCTCATAGACGAACAATTTCCTTCATTAATAACATGGGCAAAAACAATTAGAAAGCCTGAAATGGCAGGCTAGCATTGTATATTTTGCATTTTATAAATGGTTTTTCATATTAATAAGAGTTTTTTGCAAGAAATTTGTTTCTAAAAACAATTTTTTTCTTACCTTTGCAGTCCTTTTAATATGGCTAAACAGTCTTTAATCAAGCAGGATGGAGTAATTATTGAAGCTTTATCGAACGCTATGTTCCGTGTGCGCCTCGAAAACGGGCACGAGATTTTGGCAACTATTTCGGGAAAAATGCGCATGCACTACATACGTATTCTACCGGGCGATAAAGTGGGCGTAGAAATGAGTCCGTATGATTTAAGCAGGGGCCGTATTATATATCGTTATAAATAAACTAATTAAATAACCAAACAGTCATGAAGGTTAGAGCTGCCATTAAAAAGCGTAGTGCTGATTGTAAAATAGTTCGCCGTAAAGGTAAACTGTACATCATCAATAAAAAGAATCCTCGTTTTAAACAACGTCAGGGTTAATTTAAGTATTAAGAATTTTTTAAATTAAATATATACATGGCTCGTATAGCTGGTATTGACCTTCCGAAAAACAAACGTGGCGAAATAGCGCTCACATACATCTATGGCATTGGCCGTAGCACTGCTCAGTATATTCTTAACAAATCAGAAATTGATTATGACAAGAAAGCTGCTGAATGGAATGATGATGAGCAATCTGCTATCCGTAATATTATTTCCACCGAGTTCAAGGTTGAAGGACAATTGCGTTCTGAAGTGCAAATGAACATTAAGCGCCTCATGGATATAGCTTGTTACCGTGGTCTTCGTCACCGTAAAGGTCTTCCTTTACGTGGTCAGCGTACCCGTACTAACAGCCGTACCCGTAAAGGTAAGCGTAAGACAGTTGCAGGTAAGAAAAAAGCACCTAAGAAATAAACTTAGTGCTATCGCCGGATCCGGTGAGGTGCACCGGGGAGGGATGGCCCTGGCCGCTTAAAAACGGCTTAAACATTTTTTGACTACCTTATTTAAAACAAAATGGCAAAAGGACAATCGTCTGGAAAGACAGCTGCTAAAAAGCGTATTGTAAAGGTTGACGCACACGGTGATGCACACATCAGCGCTACGTTCAACAACATCATCATCTCTCTTACCAACAAAACAGGTCAGGTTATCTCCTGGTCTTCAGCTGGTAAAATGGGCTTCCGTGGTTCTAAAAAGAACACGCCTTATGCAGCTCAAATGGCAGCGCAAGATTGCGGTAAAGTAGCAATGGATGCCGGCTTGAAAAAAGTAGATGTTTTCGTTAAAGGTCCGGGTTCAGGCCGTGAAGGTGCTATCCGTTCTTTAGCTAATATAGGTTTGGAAGTTACTTCAATCAAAGACGTTACTCCTTTACCACACAATGGTTGCCGTCCTCCTAAAAAACGTCGTGTATAATCACTGTTTTTTTACAGGAACTACCAAATACAAAGATTATCAATCATATTTTATTAATAACACGCTGCGCCGGATCGGGTTTTACGATTTTTAAAGGAGACGGAGCAGTTTAAACAAAAATCGTCATGGCACGTTATACAGGACCCAAAAACAGAATCTGCCGCATTTTCGGCGAACCTATTCTAGGCTCAGGCAAAAACCTGCAAAAGAATAGCAATCCTCCAGGCCAGCACGGCCCTTCACGCAAACGCAAGTCTGCTAGTGAATACGCTGTACAGCTGAAGGAAAAACAAAAGGCTAAATACACTTACGGCTTGCTGGAAAAACAATTCCGCAATACGTACGTTGAAGCTGCACGCCTGAAAGGCGCAACTGGTGAAAACCTTATCAAACTGCTGGAAGCACGTCTTGATAATGCGGTTTACCGCATGGGTATATCACCTACACGCCCTGCTGCACGCCAGTTGGTTTCGCACAAACACGTAATGGTTAACGGTGAGGTTGTTAATATCCCTTCTTACCGCTTGAAACCAGGTGATGTAATTGAATTGAAACCTAAGAGTAAAGTAAACACAGCTGTTACCAGCCTTATGCGTGGTAAAAACCCTAAAATCAGCTGGGTTGACTTTAACGAAAAGGATATGAAAGGTACTTATATGGCTCATCCTGAACGTGATAGTGTTCCTGAAAATATTAAGGAACAGCTGATCGTTGAGTTGTATTCTAAATAACTTGACAGCCCCCTTAAGTGGGGGCTTTACTTGTTTTTTAGAATGGGTGAAATTCATTATATTAGCAACCTTTTAGCCTGCAACAGGTAGTTTTTTTTAAATTGTAAACTTATTTAGCTCAATATGGCCATATTGAATTTTCAAAAACCGGATAAAATCGTTCTTCAGAAAGCTACTGATTTCGAAGCTCAGTTTGAATTTCGTCCGTTGGAACCCGGTTTCGGTGTAACCATTGGTAATGCTTTGCGCCGTGTATTGCTTTCTTCTCTGGAAGGACATGCGATCACAGCTATTAAAATTGCCGGTGCCGACCACGAGTTCGCTACTATTAAAGGCGTGCTTGAAGATGTTACAGAGATCATCCTGAACCTGAAACAAGTACGTTTGAAAAAAGCCGTTGAAGGTGACGTTTCTTTTGATAAAGTGGAACTGAACATCAAAGGCCAGGAAACTTTTACTGCCGGTATGATAGGCGAAGCACTTCCTAACTTTGAAGTGATGAACCCTGAACTGGTAATATGCAGCATGGAACCTGGTACTAACTTTCAGATAGAGCTGTATGTAGGTAAAGGCCGTGGTTATGTACCTGCTGAAGAGAACCGTCCTAAAGAGGCCCCTCTTGGTATCATAGCTATCGACTCTATATATACCCCGATCAAAAACGTAAAGTACAGCATCGAAAATACACGTGTTGAACAACGTACGGATTTCGAAAAACTTATAATGGAAGTAGCTACCGATGGTACTATACATCCTGAAGAAGCTGTAAAAGAAGCTTCGCGTATACTTATCCAGCACCTGATGATCATTACAGATGAAAACATCTCTCTGGATACTAAACGTGAAGAAAAAGAAGCAGTGGTAGATGAAGAGACACTGCAACTGCGTAAAGTACTGAACACTCCGCTTGAAGATCTTGAACTTTCTGTACGTGCATTCAACTGCCTGAAAGCTGCTAAGATCAATTCACTAAGTGAGCTGGTACAATACACTCAGGAAGAACTGATGAAATTCCGCAACTTCGGTCAGAAATCTCTGTCTGAAATTGAACAAGTACTGGGCGAGCGTGGTTTGCACTTCGGTATGGATATCAGCAAGTTCAACCGCAGCAACGACTAATTAACTTCAAATGCAAAAGTTGGAAACCAGCTTTTGCATTTTTCTTTTTATTTAACAAAGTACCTCATAACTCCTTGACACGGTATGAGGGAAACCGCCGAAAGGCACTAAAATTTAAAACGTCATGCGTCACGGAGACAAGATCAAAAATTTAGGCCGTACAGCCTCGCACAGGGCAGCATTGTTATCAAACCTTGCCAGCCAGCTTATTGAACACAAACGTATAGTTACTACGCTTGCTAAAGCTAAATCTTTACGTGTATATGTAGAACCTTTGCTAACACGTGGTAAAGAAGATACAATGCACAACCGTCGTGTTGTATTCAGCTACCTGCAAGACAAAGAATCTATCAAAGAATTGTTCGGTACTATTGGCGATAAAATTGCTGCTCGTCCGGGTGGTTATACTCGTATTATCAAGTTGCCTCGCCGTATGGGTGATGCTGCTGATATGGCAATGATAGAACTGGTTGACTTCAACGAGATCTACAATAAAGATGGCAAAGAAGCTGCTGCCAAGAAAACACGTCGTAGCCGTCGTAGCGCAGCTACTGCTAAGAAAGCTGAGACTGCTGCAGAAGCTGAAACTCCGGTTGCAGAAACACCTGCTACCGAAGCTCCTGCACAAGACGCAGCTACTGAAGAAAACAACGCTTAATTTACATTATAAGCATAAATGCGAAGCGCGGTACAGACGTACCGCGCTTCTTTTTTTACCACTAAAACTATGAAAACATCCCACTATTTTTTTGCTTCAAAATCAAGCACATCCGAATTCATACAATATCTTAATCCCGTAGGTTTCGGTCCATCATCAAATACATGGCCCAGATGTGCACCACAACGTTTACACTCTACCTCGGTTCGGCTGCCATCTGCATCTGTCTTTTCTATTACACTACCGGCCGCAGCAGGCCTGTAGAAGCTAGGCCAACCCGTGCCACTTTCAAACTTAGTATCAGACGTAAACAGCGTATTGCCACAAGCAGCACAATAATAGGTACCTGCTTTATGATTATCCCATAAGTCGCCCGAATAGGCCCTTTCCGTACCTTCTTCACGCGCTATATAATAAACCCCTTTAGATAGCATTTTTCGCCATTGAGCATCGCTTAACTTAACAGGTTTTGTATCGGTATGCGAATAATATGGGTTATCCTTTTTGTCACCCTTATCATTATCACTTCCTTGTGCGCAACTGGTAATGCTTAGCGATATGAGTGCGGCAAAGGCTATTATGTTTTTTAAAGATCTCATTTGACTCATTAAGTGCTTCCATATTAATTACGTTGTATATGCTAGTCTGGTTTTAGGTGGCATGGTTTTTAACATTTCTATATGTACAAATCCAACATTTATGAAAAATATCACGCTAGCTGTCACTACCATATGTATAACTGCAATGCTAGCCACCTCATGTGTTTCCAATAAAAAATATATGGACGCAAGATCTGCGGCGGCAACCAATATGTCTGAAAAGCAAAGGTTGCAAACTGAACTGAATGTAGCTAACGATAGTATTAATAAACTGCGTAACTACAACAATGCGCTGGGCGATGTGTATCGCAATACTAACCAGGAACTAAGCAGTAGTAAAGAGCAAATTGTTGACCAGCAAAGGCGCTTGCAACAACTGCAGGAGCGTATTGATGCTCAGCGTCGTAATACGGAAGCGTTGCGCCAAAAGATTGTTGATGCACTGGTCAATTTCAACAGCAATGAACTGACTATATCGATGAAAAATGGCAAAGTATATGTAAGTATGCAGGAAAGCCTTTTATTTCCATCGGGTAGTGCGGTTGTTAACCAGAAAGGTAAAGACGCCCTGGCTAAAGTTGCCGGCGTGTTGATGACCAACCCTGATATAAATGTAGAAGTGGAGGGGCATACCGATAATAAACCTATTGCCACTAAGCTGTACCCCGATAACTGGGCTTTAAGCGTAGCGCGTTCTACCTCTATAGCACGCATACTTGTAAAAGATTATTCGGTACAGGCTACACGCATTACTGCCAGTGGCCGTGGTGAGTTTGATCCTGTTGCTGATAACGCTACTGAAACAGGAAGGGCGCAAAACCGACGTACTGAGATAATACTGGAACCTAAATTGGATGAGTTGATGCAGTTGATACGTGAGGGTAAATAAATTTTAATTTTATATTCCAATAAGGCGAAGAGTATTTCTTCGCCTTATTCATTTGATAAATAAATGGTAATGTGCAAAAACTGCTTTTTTCTTGTAAGCATTTATCGGTAAATTTAGAATAACCCCGAAAATTTGTTAGGTATGAATCAGCGCTTTAAATCGGTTTTATATGTTGTATGTGGTGTAGCTATTGGCGCATCTGTCATTACCGGGCTTGCTTTCCGTGAAACAGATAAAAATGAAGAAACCGTAGAAGTAAAACACGACGGACGTTTACAGTATAAGTGGTATGTGCCCCAAACACCAAAATCTATCGCCTTCGCTGGTGAAAAAGTACCACTGGAACGTTGGGATGTAAAAGAACAAATGGACAGGGAATTGCTGTATAACTACTATGCGCAATACAGTACACTATATATTTTAAGGCTTAGTACACGCTATTTCCCCGTTATAGAACCAATACTTAAAGCTAACGGCATTCCCGATGATTTTAAATACCTGTGCGTGGCTGAAAGCGCCTTACGCAATCAAACCTCCAGTGCAGGCGCGGTAGGCTTCTGGCAGTTTATGCGCGATACAGGTCCGAGATATGGCCTTGAGATAAATGATGAAGTAGATGAACGCTATCATGTAGAAAAAGCAACCCTTGCTGCTTGCAGATACCTGCGCGATGCATACAATAAGTTTGGAAGCTGGACGGCTGCTGCTGCATCATATAATTGTGGTATGGCCGGATATAGCAAATTCTCTTCGCAGCAGCAGCGTACTAATTATTACGATCTGCTTTTACCTGAAGAAACCATGCGTTATGTCTTCCGCATTCTGGCCTTCAAGCATATATTGTCCCAAGCTAATAGTATAGGTTTTATCATGCAGAGCATTGATGCGTATAAGCCATTGAATACAAGGAATATTACCGTCGATAGCTCGATTAAAGATCTTACACAGTTTTCGCTTGACAATGGTACTACTTACCGTATGCTTAAAATACTCAACCCCTGGCTGCGCGATAAAAGCCTGACTGTTAAGCCAGGTAAAACCTATACTATACAGTTACCTAACAGTTAATAGTATGTGTGCATTACATTATGTAGCTTTAAATAGCTAAATGCCTATTGTTATATGCGTAAGGTTGTAGCCATACTTGCACTGGTTTTAACAACGATATTAATTTTTCTGCTCGATCGCCCCCTTGGTAAGCTGCCGGCATTGGGCCGGCTGCTCGATCCTGTTAATGGCTCATGGGCTAATGCTGAAGCGACCAATAGATCATTCAGCGCCAACTTCAACCTACATACTAAGCAAAAAGTAGGGGTAAGTTTCGATGATAGGTTAGTTCCGCATATATATGCCGCTAACGATGATGACCTGTACTATATACAAGGCTACATACATGCGTATTTCAGGCTATGGCAAATGGATATGCAAACACGTGCTGCCGCAGGCAGGGTAAGTGAAGTAATAGGGGAGAAAGGCCTGAAATTC
>CBFGNI010000132.1:0-7980 GCA_965650105.1 uncultured bacterium
TAGCAAGGGGCTTATTGTAAAATCGCGCACCGACCTTGATGAATACAAACAACAATTTGCACAGGATATAGCAAGTATAAGCCTGGCAGATGCAATGCAGAATGCAGATGTATTTATAGGTCTATCGAAAGGGGGGGTCTTATCGAAAGACATGGTGAAAAGTATGGGTGTGCAACCTATCGTTTTTGCATTGGCCAACCCCGATCCTGAGATAGCTTATGAAGATGCGTTGGAGGCAAGACCGGATGTAATTATGGCAACCGGCCGTAGCGATTATCCTAATCAGGTAAATAATGTACTGGGGTTCCCCTATATATTCCGCGGTGCGTTAGATGTACGTGCAACAGCCATCAATGAAGAAATGAAGCTGGCTGCTGTGAAAGCATTAGCCACACTAGCAAAAGAGCCCGTGCCAGAGATGGTAAATGTAGCGTACAATGAGCGTAGCCTGCACTTTGGGCCTACTTATATTATCCCCAAGCCTATCGACCCAAGACTATTGGTCAATGTATCGCCGGCAGTTGCTAAAGCGGCTATGGATAGTGGTGTGGCGCGTAACCCAATAACCGACTGGGAAACTTATGAATCTGAACTGTATCGCAGGCTTGGCTCTGACGACAACCTGCTCAGATTTATCATCAATAAAGCCAAACAAAATCCTAAACGTGTAGTATTTGCAGAAGCTGAAAATCTTAAAGTATTAAAAGCAGCTCAAATAGTGCACGATGAGCATATAGCCATACCAATACTTTTAGGTGAAGAAAAAAAGATAAAAGCGCTGATAGAAGAAAACAATCTTCAACTGGAAGGCGTACATATTATCGATCCGCGTAGCGACAGGCAACACGACAGACGTGCTGAGTATGGCTCTATTTTCTTTGAGAAAAGAAAAAGAAGAGGTTATAATATTTACGAAGCACGCAAAATAATGCGTGAACGACCATTTTTTGGCAGTATGATGGTGGAAACCGGCGAAGCTGATGCGCTGATATCTGGCCTTACACGTCAGTACCCCAATACACTTCGCCCTGCATTAGAGATAATAGGTATGCAGGAAAATGCCAAACGTGTGGCAGGTATGTATATAATGCTGACGAAAAAAGGGCCATTGTTCTTTGCGGATACTACGGTTAATTTCAATCCTACTGAGGAAGAACTTATAGATATAACACTGCAAACTGCAAAAGCCGTTGAAAATTTGAATATAAAGCCTCGCATAGCAATGCTATCTTATTCCAATTTCGGTAGCAGTCCCTCTCCGGAAGCCATATTAATGCGCAATGCAGTAGCTAAAATAAAAGCTATGCATCCTGAAATGATAATAGATGGTGAGATGCAGGCGGGTATAGCATTTAATAAAGATCTGCTGCGTGAGAACTATCCATTCTCTGACTTAGTAAATGAATCGCCCAATGTGCTGATATTTCCTAACCTCGCAGCAGGCAATATTGCCTATCATTTGTTGCAGGAAGTAGGCGGAGCGGAAGCAGTAGGGCCCATATTACTTGGCTTGCGCAAGCCTGTACATGTATTGCAACTAGGCAGCAGTGTACGCCAGATAGTCAACATGGTTGCTATTGCAGTGGTTGAAGCACAAATAAAATCAGTTAATTAATTGCAACATATAGCCATAATTGGTGCAGGTGCCGCCGGTTGTTTTGCCGCAGCTAATATTCCTTATGATAAGAACAGGGAAGTAGTAGTATTTGAAAAAACGAGCAAGGCATTGCAAAAAGTGAAAGTATCGGGTGGCGGACGCTGTAATACAACACATGCTTGTTTTGATATACCCGAACTGATTGGCAACTACCCACGCGGCAAGAATTTTCTTAAGAAAACACTATATCGGTTCAGCCCGCAGGATACTATTGACTGGTTTGAAGCAAAAGGAGTGTTGCTAAAAGCAGAAGGGGATGGCCGTATGTTTCCTGATACCGATGATTCGCAAACTATCATCAATGCTATTTGGCAGGAAATGATGAAACAACAGGTACAGGTACGCTATAGCAAATCTCTTCAATCAATAGAACAAAAAGAAGGTAGGCTCATATTACACTTTGCTGATAACAGTGCTTACGAAGCTGATAAAGTTCTGATAGCATGTGGTGGTTTCCCTAAAACAGATCAGTATGCATGGCTGAAAGCAACCGGGCATACCATTAGCGAACCCGCTCCATCATTGTTCACATTTAATCTGCCTAAGCACCCCATAACAGAATTGATGGGCGTGAGTGTACCGCATGCAAGTCTTAAAATATTAGGTACTAAGATAACAGAACACAGCAGACCAATACTCATTACGCATTGGGGCTTTAGTGGCCCATGTGTATTACGTACCTCAGCATGGGCAGCAAGGGAACTGCAACAGCGCAATTACGAATTCACTATACATATCAATTGGCTAAACGATGTAAAAGAGCAGGATATAAAAGAGCAAATGGTATCGCTTAGACATGATAATGGAAAGCTCCTGATGTACAGCAGGAATCCATTCAATTTACCCAAACGCTTATGGGAATACTTCTTACAACAATCGGGCGTAAAAGAGGATATGCGTTGGGGCGATTTACCTGCTGCTTCACAAAACAAACTGGTAAAGCATCTTGTTGCCGATGAATACAATGTAAAAGGAAAGACAACTTTTAAAGAAGAGTTTGTGACCTGTGGTGGTATAACATTAAGCGAAGTTGACGCGCAAACCATGCAAAGCAAACTGGTGCCGGGGCTTTATTTTGCTGGCGAGATATTGGATATAGATGGCATAACAGGGGGCTTCAATTTTCAGCATGCATGGAGTAGCGGGTATATTGCCGCACAAGAATTAAAAACGTAAAATGCAAAAATAGACATGAGTTTTTTTACATTTTGTCTTTTATATTAATTATCCCGCACATCAAATGCATCTCTTAATGCATTACCTAAAATATTGAACGCATATACCAGCAACATAATAGCGATACCGGGAATAATGGCTAACAACGGCCTGTTAGTAAGCAGGAAATTGTAATGTTCTTTTATCATCAATCCCCACGATGGTTGGGGCGGTTGTACACCAATACCTAAAAAGCTAAGGCCTGCTTCAATCAAAATAGCAGTAGCAAAATTGCTGGCAGCGATTACCATAATTGGCCCGGCTATATTGGGTAGAATATGTTTAAAGATGATACGCCTGTCAGATAAACCTAATGCTTTTGCTGCAGTTATATATTCCATTTCACGGAGCACTAATACCTGTCCTCTAATTAACCGGGCAGCGCCCACCCACATGGTGAGGCCAATAGCTACAAATATTTCCCAGAAGCCTTTCCCAATTGTGAGTGTAATAGCGAATACAAGGAGCAAGGTTGGTATGGCCCATAGTATATTGATGATCCACATTACAAAACCATCTACTACGCCGCCATAATAACCTGCCAGCGAACCCAGAATAATACCTATGGTGATAGATAATAGCACTGCTACAAAACCTACCGCTAAACTTACTCTGCTACCAACAATCAATCTCGATAAAATATCTCTTCCATATCTGTCAGTACCCAGATAAAAAGTTTGTTGTTCAATACGGTGATCAACTATAAACTGTTTTTGTTCATTAGAAGATTTATTTAATTCTTGTTGTGGCAATAAGTCTTTGAATGAATACGACAGAGTATCACTCAAGTCTTCATCAATATAATGCTGTATGTATATTCTATCAGCATCAAAATAATACCTGTTAAAGGGTATAGCATTCAGGTTGGAAGGGCTACCTGTTAACCAACCTGTATTTAATCCTTTTCTCTTTTGTGGAGTAGCTTTTGGCACTAGCAGCAATTGCTTCTCAAAACCGGGCTGCCTGGCTCCAAGTTCCACTACCATCCTGTTGGCGTAAGGTGTATCATCGGGAGCCAGCACGTAAGCAAACAGTGCTACTAAACAGGTAAGCCCAATGATGCACAATGCAATAACCGACGAAGGTTTGCCGAATAACTTCTTTAAAATATGTAATTCCTCTGAAGGCATTTATCTTAACCCATGCTCGCTTATCAAGTAAACAAGCTGAGCTAAAGTTAGTGCACCCATCTTTAATTCACGATGATTTACTGCTTCAAACACATCATTATTAGTATGGTGCAGGTCGAAATAACGTTGCGGGTCGGGTAGTAGCCCTGCAGCAGGTACACCATTTTTATGCAGCACCGAAATATCGGCTCCACCTTCTTCCTGTTCAAAATCATAAACTCCGTATGGCAGGAAAAGGTTTCGGTAGTACTTTATTTGCTCACGTTGTGGCAGTGGCATATCCAATCCAAAACCTCTTGGCGAAAAACCACCTGCATCTGTTTCTATAGCCAGTAAGTGATTTTCATTTTTAGCTTTTGCTGAATCGGCGTAGGCAATGCCGCCTTTCAGTCCATTTTCTTCATTCATAAACAATACGGCGCGCACTGTATATTTAGGCCGGATATGCAGTTCTTTCAGGCAACGGATCACTTCTATCGATTGCACACAACCCGCACCGTCATCATGGGCACCTTCGCCTACATCCCACGAGTCTAAATGCCCGCCAACCACAACTATTTTTTCAGGTTCGCTGGTTCCTTTTATTTCACCTATCACGTTATATGAACGCACAGTGCCAGCCATCCTAGCTTCCGATTGCAGCATTGCAGTTACTGCACCTTGCCTGCATTTTGTTTCCAGCATATCAGCACTTTTATTGCCTATGGCTACAGCGGGAATATGCTTTACCGAATCGGCATAACGCATAGAGCCTGTATGAGGCGCATCATCTTCGCCGGTTGATATAGAGCGTATAATAACACCTGCCGCTCCTTTAGCTGAAGCCATGTTAGGTGCAGTCCATCGGTATTTGCCCGCATCGCCGTATCCTTCAAACGTATTTATTATATCTTGCCTGAAGCGATAATTGAAAAAGATGATTTTACCTTTCACAGCATCGGCAGGCAACGCATTGAATTGATTAAAATCCTGTACCATCACTATTGGTGTTGTAAGCAGTTTGCCATCTGTACCGTCGGTATTACCAATAGATAGCATAGGTATAGTTTGAACATGCCCTTTGCCCCATCCAATTTGTAGTTTTTCCTTCCCTCGTATCCACTTGGGTACATCTACAGGTTGTAGCCATACTTTATCTGCCCCGGCAGCTTGCATGCATTGCTGTCCCCATTCTATAGCTTTAGCTGCTTCCGGCGTACCGCTTAATCTGTGGCCTATTTGCTTACATAATACACGAAGGTTATCATAACAATTGCTATTCAAAAGCACTTCATTGGCTATGCGGCGCATTATCAGGGAGTCCTGGGCTTGTACGGAAAATGAAGCTGCGGTAAAAGCAATAAGGCTAAAAAATCGTTTCATGCTATAAAAATAGCAAAGCAGGCAGTGTATCAGTTATCATGCAGCCATTCTTTATATGTTTTCTAAAAATTTACCCCATAAAATACCCCTGGGAGGTATATTTCATCCGGTTGAGTAATGGTCTCTATTGCTGTATTATCAATCCTTATCATTATCGTAACGGGATTGTAACTGCTTATTGCTGATATTTGCACCATGAAAATAGGTATTGTCTGCTATCCTACATTTGGTGGTAGTGGTGTATTGGCTACAGAATTGGGCATGGCGTTATCAGCTAAGGGCCATGAGATACATTTTATAACTTACCAGCAACCTGTCCGTTTGCATTTTCACCCCAATATTTATTATCATGAGGTAACGGTACCACCTTATCCATTATTCGATTTTCCGCCATACGAAACTGCATTGACCAGCACCATGGTAAACGTGGTTATGAATCATGGTTTGGATTTGCTGCATGTACACTATGCTATACCACACGCTTCGGCAGCATATTTCGCCATGCAGATATTGAAGAAAACGGGCCATGATATACCTTATATCACTACGTTGCATGGCACCGATATCACCCTAGTAGGTAAAGACCTTACTTATGCACCGGTGGTTACATTTTCAATTAATGAATCGAGCGCCATCACAGCTGTATCCAGCAATCTTCGCGAAGAAACATTCAACTCTTTTAAGATAGAAAAAGACATACAAGTCATTCCGAATTTCGTTGATACACATCGCTTTCACCAAATGGATAAAGAGCATTTTAAAAAGATGCTGGCACCAAATGGCGAACGGATTTTGGCGCACGTATCTAACTTCAGGAAGGTAAAAAGGGTGGAAGATGTAATAAAAGTCTTTCAAAAGATACATAAGCAAATGCCCAGCAAACTATTGATGATTGGTGATGGGCCGGAACGCCAGAATGCAGAAGAAATATGCAGAAGTATGCCTGATGTATGTGGCGATGTACGTTACCTGGGTAAGCAGGAACAAATGGATGAGATATTGAGCATTACCGATCTGTTCATACTACCATCGCAATACGAAAGCTTTGGCTTGTCAGCCCTTGAAGCGATGGCTTGCAGCGTACCTGTAATTTCTACAAATGCAGGCGGCCTTCCGGAAATAAATATTCAGGGCGAAACCGGTTTTTTAAGCAATGTTGGTGATGTAGAGGACATGGCCAAACACGCTATATATATACTGGAAGACGATGAGCGCCTGCAAAAATTTAAAGATTCCGCGATAGCCCATGCGGGTAAATTTGATAAAGACCGTATCGTACCTATGTACGAGCAACTATATGAAAGTGTAATAAAGGAATATAATCCAAAGATCACGCTCTGATCAAAAACAAAAAAAGCCCGGTAATGCCGGGCTTTTTTTGTAAGTAGTATTGTTTGCTTATTGTTTGGTCATAACAACATGGCAATTTGTAGGTATTGAGCCACCGCCAAAATCGAAAGAATAACTAATATCCATTTGGGTGCTGCTAAACGTACCGGTACCAGAAATAGTACCACTACCTAGGAATGCTTGCTTAGGTATATCTAATGTACCTTCTTCGCAGTTAAGGTTAGCAAAAACACTACTGCTAAATGTGTTACCAAAATTAGATATGAACACTTTATTATTGGTACCTGACGGGAATACCTGCGTGGTATATGTCATTGATCCTATATTATCGCAAAGATCGTCAGCCAAATATTGACCTGACGCTTTGTTACCGCATTCACTGATCGGTTTTATGATGAGGTTCATATCGTAAGAACGTGCACCTGATTTACTTGTTGCCACCAGCTTGATAGGATAGGTGCCAGGCACAGAGCTACGGCTTGTTCTGAAAGAGACCAGGGCAGTAAAATCAGGGGTACCACTTTCGGGCGTAAATGATGCGGTAACGCCGGCAGGCAAACCTGTGGCCGATAGTGTTACAGCCTCTTGTTCACCTTTTTTCATCTCAACGCTCACACTAAGAAAGGCAACACTGTCTCTCTCAACTGTTACATCAGAAATACCATTAATAATAAAGCCGGGAGGCAGCTTTACATAACTGTTATCAGTTTTTTTACAAGCGAATACACTGATAGATACCAGGGCTAATAATAGATAGACTTTTCTCATAAGGGATTTGTTTTGTTTAGTGGGTGTGAAAATATATAATACAAAATGGTTTAAGAAACAAAATAACGATAAGCAATATGCATTATTGCTTTGTACTGAAACAATTTTTAAGCCAAATAATATCCCATATATAAAATCACCCTTTTTTTGACATTCAAGCGACGAATTATTTACTTGTGATTAATATTCTGAACGGTGCTCATTCAGTCATACACCTGTTACATAAAACAGCCACTTATTAAGTGGCTGTTTATTATTTATAGATCAGGTTAGTAACTCATTAAAAAGGGGCATCTTCATCTCCCTGGTCAGTCTTAGGTTTTTGTTTGAAAGGGGTCTGCATATCATCATCGTCAAAATTATAGTCATTTGCTTTTGATGGTAATGTCTGGAAACCACCGGGTATGAACATTTTACTGCCACTAAACTCACTGGTATCGGGTGGGGTGTTTCTGCGAATGCCTGCCTGGGGATTATCTGTTTGCGGCTTAAAGTTTC
>CBFGNI010000133.1:0-7878 GCA_965650105.1 uncultured bacterium
AACTTTTCAATTTACCATAGCCGAGTATTTACACTTCCCCTGGGTTTTGTCAGCAATTTTTGCAGCATTCATGATAGGGGTGGAAGCAGCTTTAGGTGCACTGTTGGTATTTAATTTGTACGGCAAAACAAAGTGGGTGCTAAAGGGCGCAATAGCACTGCTTGTAGCTTTTAGTATATACCTTATTTTCTTATGGGCAAAAATGGGCAACGATATCAATTGTGGTTGCTTTGGCGATGCCATTTGGATGTCACCGTCGGCTTCACTTATTAAGAATGTAGCTTTAGCAATTGCAGTTATCATATTAATACTTTTTCATCGCGGCCTTATATTCAAACGCAGCAATATTCTTATATGGGCTATTACGCTCAGCATTATAGCTATCCCCTTCTTTATGTATCCCCTACCCGATACTGAACCCCAGTGGATAAAAAAAGATCGTCATCAAATCGATCTGTCGTCCCTATACGCACCGGGAAAAACCGATGCACCCAAAACAGATCTTACCAAAGGGAAACATGTAGTTGCTTTTATGAGTCTCAGCTGTCCTCATTGCAGGGTTGCCGCTTATAAGATGCATGTCATGAAATTGAAAAATCCTTCTCTTCCTTTCCATATAGTGCTTGCCGGTAAGGATATGTATTGGAAACCTTTCTTCGAACAAACCCAAGCAACCAACATACCTTATACGCGCCTAGATGCTGATACATTTACCGGGCTTGTGGGTTATAGCTGGCCTGTCATTTATTTGCTAAATAATGGTTGGATTGAGGCCCAAACAAACTATGTGCAAATGGACCAAACGCAGATAGAGCAATGGTTACAGGCTACCAAACATCAATAGACATATTACCCATACAAATATCTGATTTTCAGGGTAGTTTTAGGCTGTCATTTTTGGCTTAATATTTGTTGTTGTTCTAATTACCATTTATCTTACAATTGTTCTTTAGCTATTGTGTGGTATTGAAAACATAGAATAACATTTTTTCAACAGACCTAACTATTAAGAAGATGTCGTATAAATTGCCCTTGAAAAAAACGGAAGAAAAACCCAAATGGATTACCGCAACCCTGATTTGCATTTATCTCTTAGTTGCCGTTTTTATTTTCTTTAATAGCTAACCTGTATTCAAAAAAAGCAAGGTTCAATTACCTGAAATATTTCTTAAGCTTTAAAAATTGTTTCTCGAACAGGTAATAGGAGACAACGCTGCAAATAATAGTTAGAAGCAGCGACATTAAAAAAAAGGCCAAAGCAACCAGAGGATTATCCAGCCCCCAGCCTCTGCTTTTAAATACTTGTTTCAGTAAGTTAATTACAAGCGTATGATACATATACAGGCCGTATGTGTACACCCCTAGCCTGCTCATCCAATTACCATCCGGTATCTTTATACTATTCCTTTCAGGAATAATAATCAACAACAACCCGCTAAACAACGCCCCTAATAAAGTTGTGGGTAATATAAATTGTCCATCAGTTTTAAGTTGCGAAAAAATAACTACCGCAACCACTACTGCAACAATAAAGCAAATCTTAACTGTATGCGAGATACTGTTTAGTATTGCATTAACCTTTGCTTTATTATCTATAAGGGCTAATGCAGGCAGCGCACCAAATGCAAACAGGTCAATATTTGTAAATAAATCGCTGGTAGGTATATTGTATTGCACATACAGGCAACGGCAAGCTATACCCAGCATTAGAAATACATACATACAATTCCGCATCGTTTTCAAACTTGCAAAGTACATCAGCAGACCCCATGCTATATAAAAATGTTCTTCAATACACAGCGACCACATTACCGACAATGGAGATACATTGGCATGTGTATGTGTAAACATCATCATGTAGTTTTCAAGGAAAAACATCGATGCCCATAGTCTTGGTTCATATCCTTCCCCCGATGAAGAAAGGTGCAATACATGGCTTAGTAAGTATGGCGTTGTATAAGCCACCAGTACCATCAGGTAGTACAATGGCCATATACGCAGTATTCTGCGCGCAAAGAATTTTTTAAGTGCAATAGTACCTGTTCTGTGTTTTTCCTCGCCAACTATATAAGTTATTAAAAAACCACTCAACACAAAAAAGAACATTACCCCTATTCCACCACCGGCCCTTAGTGTATTGAACCATGGCCATGCTATTATAGGTGTATGTAACAAAAACACCTTAAAAAAAGCAAGGAAACGTAGCGCATCAAACGTATGAAAGTGGTACCTGCCGGCACCACTTTCTGTTTTAATATTTTCTGCTGCCACCATATTATTCTTGCGCAGGCCCTTCCAGCTCCTGCATTCTCAATACTATTTCGTTGTATTGGTTCATGGCACGCTGGGCATTTTGCGCATCACCCTTAGCCTGGTATAGCGAAGCCAGTATTTGATAACGTTGGGGGTCTGAAGGATCTATTTCACCCGCCTTGTTAAGCACGCTTATAGCTGCATCTATTTGATTGGAATAGGCTAATGCTATTGCATATTCATTCATCACATTTTCATCTTGCCCGTTTGCTGCTATATATTCAGCATATTTTTGCGCCGCTGTTGTATAGTCTTTTTTTTCCATTGCTTCGTAAGCTTCTACACCCGCTTTACTTTTATTACGGAATATTGCACTCAGCGGCACACCATCTATTTCAAATATTTTCACCGTATTGGCAGATGGCCATTTATCATCCTGCATTTGCTGTGCAGGTACATATCTGGGGTAAGCTATATAGTAATCCCAATTAAGGTGATAGCGCTCTCTATACCTTCCGTAATTATAGGTTAGCCAGCTTGTATCTTTCTCAAAATATTTATCAATACCTGCCATGTTCGATAATACAATGACTTTTCTGCCCGGTATTGGCTTTACATTTTTATGTATCCAGTCAGCTGCCTGCTTATCAGTGTTTTGGTAGTAGTCAATGTCATAATATCCATACGCACCTTTTACCCCACCCTGTAGTTCGTTAAAATAAACATATTGGTTGGGGTGTGATCTTGCCGTCCATACTATTGCTGGCAGCAATGCGATAAGTGCTATAGCAAAAGGTATTAGTTTAAGTTTTTCATTTTTTATAAAGCTTGCTATAATATCGATGCACAAAGCTGCCATGATAACCCATGCGGGATAAACGAAAAATACATGTCGCCAGGTATCGTAAACCGAGGAATGTTTATATACCATATACAGCAGTGGAAAAACAGCGCTGAATATAACCAGGCCTACTGCAAAAAGGCCATAACGGTTGATAGCAGGTTTTACCAGGAGGACAAAAGCAGCTGCTCCGGCAATTACTATCAATGGACTGGTCATAATGATCCACTTAAACTCATAAAACCAAGGCAAAGCGTTGTTCGACCAATATTCCCCATCGAACAGTACCCTCAATATTACCGAACGGTTGGTCATTTCTTTAAGAGCTACTAATGGATTAGCTAATGGCGACTGCAAGCCCCAGGGCCATGCAAACAATGCCACTATATACCCGCATATAAGCGAGACAACAAGCGCTATAATAGCTTTTTTAAATAGCTTATTATTATTTGCCTTAAACTGCTCCCTAAACGTTTTATTTATCAGGTAGTAAATAAAACAGAATAGCCCTACATAAGCCAATAGTAATATGCCACCTGCAGCACGTACACCGAACGCTATGGCAAAGCCAGCAGCAAGGCCAAGCGTATTTCGCCATAGTTTAGCAGGCATATCCTGCAGCATAGCCACCATAAAATACAAGCCAATAATAAAGCCGCTTGCAAATGGTATATCCTTAGGGTTGTTCATGCTTTCACCAAATATGCGTGGTGAAAAGAAAATGAACAATAGTGCAAGCGTCGCCACAATCCATTTGCCACTCAGCCTCCGTGCAAGCAGTCCTGTAAATATCATTAATAATGCACCAATTAGGGCATTAAAAAAGTGCCTTAAATTATTATGATCAATAGAAGGGAACCAGCGGTGCAATATCTCCATACCAAAATCGAAAAGCCCACCGTAATATTCCATACCCTGGTATTGCAACGATTTACCTGAGTAATCTAATGCCTGCTGATTACCATTTGCATAGTAGTCGTATATATTCTGTCCATATTCCTTTTGCAGCCATTCATCGCCCGATTGCCCGTAATCTTTACTCAGCAATGCCATCAATATAACTATAGCTATAGAAAGTATGATAAATACTTTCCTCCAAATTGCTTTATTCTGCTCTTGTTGCAAGGGAAGTTGCATCATAGGTAGATCCTTTATTGAAATAATTTTTGTTGTGAAAATGCTTCGCTAAAATAGTTCAAATAGCTATCAAACAATTATCTTCGCCAACATAGTTTTAAAATTTTATGCGTGTACAACGCATTATAAATTATGCAGTCTGAAATACATACTGAGTTTGACAACGATGAGTTTTCAAAAGCATACCCCGATGGTATACAAAACGACTTTTGGAATACTGCCCGCAATAAGATCATTCTGCACTACCTTAACAAGTACAAGCTAGATAATATATTGGATGTGGGTTGCGGCCGCGGTATTGTTACGGGATACCTGCAGCAGCACGGCAAGGCAATAACAGGTGTTGAACTTGGCAATACTAAACCCATAAGTGAAGGCTTGAGCATCTATTACCATACCGATGCAGTCACCTTACCTATTGAGATACGCAGCAAGGTGCAGACCATCATGTTCTTAGATGTGATTGAGCATATAGAACATCCGGTAGATTTCATACGTGGGCTTATACCGGCATTCCCTAACCTTACACACTTGCTGATAACCGTACCTGCACGTAAAGAGCTATGGAGCAACTACGATGAGTACTATGGCCACTTCAGAAGATATGACCTTGATATGATGGCGCAAACAATCAAGGAGCTGGATATGCAGGCGCTTACCAATACCTACTTCTTTCATAGCCTGTATATGGCCTTCAAGCTAAACAACGCCGTGAAGAAGGAACGCAACACTACTTTACACCCACCTAAAGGAAGCTTAGCTAAAGCCGTACATGGCCTTATAGGCTGGGGCCTTTACCAGGAAGCACTACTGCTACCACGCAACACGGTGGGCACCTCTGTGCTCTGTGTGGCCAAGGTCAGGTAGGCGGCGGGGGCCCGGCCCTGAGGACAAGACATAAAAAAAGCAACGGTAATACCGTTGCTTTTTCTTTAATGCTAAGTAGTTATTAACCTTCTTGTTGTTCACTACCTTCAGTAGCAGGAGCTTCAGCAGCTTCTTCGTTACCTTCAGAAGTTTCGCTTGCAGTAGAAGCAGCAGCTTTAGCAGCCATCTTTTCTTCTACACGGCGTACCGACTCACTCATTGCAGCATGACGCTTGTCGTTTTTGTGCTGGCGGTGTGTTTCTTCACGTTTTGCTACCACTTGTTCGTGCTCAGCATTCCATGATTCAAACTTTTCCCAGGCTGCTTTTTCATCAAACAGACCAAGATTTACACCACGCATCAGGTGTTTCAGGAACAATACACCTTTAAACGAAAGGATGCGGCGGCAAGTATTAGTTGGTTGCGCACCGTTTTGCAGCCAATGCAATGAACGTTCGCGATTGATACGAACAGTTGCAGGGATGCTTAGTGGGTTGTATGTACCCAGTTTTTCAATAAATTTACCATCGCGCGGAGCTGTACTGTTAGCTACTACGATGAAATAAAACGGGCGTTTTTTAGACCCGTGGCGTTGAAGACGAATTTTAACCGCCATAAATAATAAAAATTATTTGCGTTAACAATAAAATAAGGATTGCAAATTTAAGCAATTACCATTAACAATCAAGTGGGTAACTGCATAATTTGTTAAAAATTTGGTAAGAACTTCTACTTTTTAGCTACTATCACTATGCCCCAGGCCATGTGCCTGAAGCCTGGAAGCTTAAGAAGCAATGTATCCAGTGCTTTCAGCGGTTTAAACCACCAGCCGATACGCGATTCTTTCTCTTTAAAAATATGCTTCCAATAGCGCACTTTATTAGGGCTCAACCTGCGAACCAGGTAATAATTGAGAAATAACCATAATGTGGTAAACCAAAACTCCCTGTGCTCTACCTTAGAAAAATACTTACGATATAGCTTCAGTATATCGAAGCCTACCGGCATTTCATCTATTGTACGTACTTCCATTGCCATACGACGATAAACATTAATAACCGGGTTATACCTCAATGGGTCCCATGTCACTAATGTGCCACCTGCCTTCAATGCGCCATGCATGGTTTTTATCCAGTAATCCTGGTCAACCTGCGGTACGTGGTGTATCAGGTTAGCACAATGTATTATATCGAAGAAATTCTCGTACAGGTCCAGCTTTTCAATTGGCGCTATCATCAGGTTCAGCTTCACGTTGTACTTAGCTGCCAGCTTCTCAGCGAATTCGCCCATTTTAGGCGATATATCGTTGTAATATACCTCGGCACCCTGCAAAGCAAAGTAAACCGAGCTTTCACCCAAACCCGCACCTACGTCCAGTATCTTTTTGCCTTTGATATCACCCAATTTGTTCATGATATGGGTGTTTTCCATAGCCACGAAACTTTCAAAAAGCGTTTCCACGTCAATGTCATCAACATTTTCAGATAATGCCCATTCATCATGAAACGCCTCTTCGCGTTTTAATAGATCTTCAACACTTTCGTTGTGATTGCTCATTGTATACTAAGTACTGTGTATGATATGCCGTGGCCGGCTTGTTTTTTCAAATATATATTAAAACGCTTTGCTTTTACCTTTTGCCAAATGGCATACCGCCACCCATACCCGGCATACCCATGCCCGGCATCATGCCACGCATTTTGCCCATTTGCCCCATCATCTGGCGCATTTGCTCAAATTGCTTCATGAAGGCATTCACCTCGGCAATGTCCTTACCACTTCCCTTAGCTATACGCTTGCGGCGGCTGCCATCAATAGCATCGGGGTTGCTGCGCTCGTAAGGGGTCATTGAATTGATGATAGCTTCGATACCTTTAAATGCATCGTCCGATATATCAATATCCTTTATCGCCTTACCTACACCGGGTATCATTGCCAACAGGTCTTTAATGTTACCCATCTTTTTTATCTGCTGCAGCTGGTCTTTAAAGTCTTCAAAGTCGAACTTATTGGCACGTATCTTTTTCTCCAGTTTCTTAGCCTGTACTTCATCGAACTGGGCCTGCGCACGCTCCACAAGGGTGGTGATATCGCCCATGCCCAATATACGCTGCGCCATACGCTCAGGGTAGAATACATCCAGCGTATCGAGCTTTTCGCCCATACTTACAAACTTGATGGGCTTGTTTACCGTGTACTTAATAGATAAAGCCGCACCACCACGTGTATCACCATCGAGCTTGGTAAGTACCACACCGCTAAAATCGAGACGATCGTTGAAGGCCTTTGCTGTATTCACAGCATCCTGACCCGTCATTGAATCGACAACAAACAGTATTTCGTGAGGGCTAACTGCCGATTTGATATTGGCGACCTCGGTCATCATCGCTTCGTCGATAGCCAAACGGCCCGCCGTATCTATAATGACTATGTTATTACCATTTTTCTTAGCCTCTGCAATAGCGTTCTGCGCTATCGATACCGCATCTTTATTTTCAGCCTCAATATAAACCGGCACCTTTATTTGCTCACCCAATACCCTAAGCTGCTCCATGGCCGCCGGGCGGTATATATCGGCAGCTACCAGCAGCGGCTTTTTATGTTTTTTGCTTTTCAGGAAGCTGGCCAGCTTGCCACTGAAAGTGGTTTTACCCGAACCCTGCAAACCGGCTATCAGTATAACCGTAGGTGTGCCTGAAAGATCTATCTCGCTTTCGGTGCCCCCCATCAGTTCGGCCAGTTCGTCCTTCACTATCTTCACCATCAACTGACCAGGCGAT
>CBFGNI010000134.1:0-7791 GCA_965650105.1 uncultured bacterium
CACAGCTTGGGGGCTGTGCTTTTCTTATATTATTTAAATAGCTTTTACTTCATTGCCTCTATTAGCTTCTTCGATATGGCGTTACCAAAATTATCCAGCTTGGCACCATCCACATCTACTTTATACACAAAGGGAGAGTAATTACCTTCTTTATCTTTTGTTCTTTTTATTTTGGGAGAAAGCAGGTTGCAATGCAAATCCAGTTCAAAATTGCAGCCTTTGGTACAAGGCGTTTTGTAAAACGTATATAGCCCTACTACTTCGTTCAGCTTCACGCTTATTATCTTCATTTCTACCTTCCAGCCATAAAAACCGCTAAAATTGCAATTGTAAGACTTATCCGCTCCTTTTCTATCTACCGTATTAGTGTGGTATTCTTCCAGGCTAATATCTACCACTTCCAGCACAAGGTCGGTACCCGTAAGATCGGCCATTTTCGAATAGTCGCCATTATTCATATTATCCAATACCTTTTCGTAAATAGCCCTGTCGCGCACACTAAAGCCACTTAGTATGAGACTCTTTTCTATGGCCGAAACAACCTGGTTCTTTTCCGCTTTGGTAAATTCAAGTCCTGAAATACCACTTTCGCCCGATGATACATTCCCGTTGCCATTAGGCATCCTGATCAATATAGCGGGATTGGGATTTTGTGCCAACAACGCTTTTAATTGTGGCTTGGTAAATATCTCATCTTTTGTTTTTTCAAAAGTTACGGTAACAGGTCTTCTAAAAGCTTCTGTATAAAATACAGACAGAATGAATAAGGTTACTAATAGGGTCTTCTTCATAATAAGTAGTAGAGGGATATTTGGGCAGCAAATATATAATGGAATATAGTATTTAGATAATGGGGCACATAAAAAAACCGCCTGTAAATAACAGGCGGCCAAACTTCTCTCTCTAAAATTTCTTCTAAAGTTCGTTCCAGCTTTGCATCAGGTAGGTTTGTATATTAATTAGTTGATTGTAAAAGTCGTTCACTTTATTATCAACAGTATCAAGGTGCGGGTGGTCTTGTATTTCGCTGCGGTATTGTTGTATATACCTGTCGGCAATTCCGGTCAGCCTGTTCACCAACCTGTCTGAAGTCTCCCTGTGGTAATAAATAACTTGCTGCGATTCCGTCGTAAATAGACTTAGTAATTTTTCCATAAACAGAGTACGTTTGGTGGTGTTTTAGTAATGGATATAATTTGCTAATGATTTGTTAATGAAAAAATAAATAAAATTTTCAGGAACAATAAATGACTTTAGTCACATTTTCATTAATGTGGAAAAAAACGCATTTATCCACATACCCAGTAATAAGCCCCAAAACGTGAAACTACAGCCCGAACGGCCATGTTATTCTGTAAACAAGCAGTTAAGCAACGAAGAGAAAAAAGGGAACTAACGGAAAAGCTCGGTGAATTTTAAGTGCATTTTGCTGTCGCGTATATTATTATCCAGCAGCCAGCGGCGAAACGACCCTATATTGGGCGGGCAATATTGTACTATCCTGCCGTTATTAAGCGTTAAAATGAAGGTATCTACACTCAGTATAAATGAGCGGAGTTCTTCTGCACTATAAGAAAATTTTTGAAGCAACATAACAAGACACAGGTTTCACTCCCGTCAATTACGAAAGTACTACAGCAACTCAATATAGAGTAGTTATCAAGACGTTAAGCATGGAATTAATTTTCCATCAAAGCCTCATATCGTATTTATTTCTATTTTCCGGCAGCACAATAAGGGGTATCAACCCTTTAAAATAATTCAGGAAAGCTTGTTTTAGATAGAACGATGCAGGGGTTTTAAACTGCACTACATCCATAGTTATTTTATCCCGCCCATAAAATTGTACATTTTGGCTTAGCTGCGTTTGCATACTCTTCTTTTGCAGCGGGGTTATGGGCTTAAAGTTATAGCCATCCAGATCTATATCGTGTCTTCCATATATAGTAATGGGTCTATTGGGCGTAATGCGAAAATATTCATGCCTGTCGAAGGAGTCGGCCAGGTATTTATCGTTTTGTTGCAGCAGCGTATCATAATATCCTTTCACCCTATTCCGTACACTATCAGCCATATATCTTTCTATATATTCGGCGGTGGGCCTGAAATCCGTATTGGTTACCACAATGCCCGATCCGCCATTGTAAAACGATACGCCCAGTGTTTGTTCCACATCGCGCCTTAGCACATATATGGGTGTGTTCGTGGTATTGGTAATACGTAGCCTGACTGTAATGAACGCTTTGCTATACGGGCAGGAAAATGCGGTATCAATTTCTACTTTAATTTTTTCAGGTGGCTGTGCCGAAGCGCATTGCGTAGTTACCAGCAGGCAAATAAGTACTTTTAATATTTTTAGCATTTACTTTTTCTGCACCCCCTCGTGCTGTGCCATTTCCACCATATCTTTTACTGTTACTATTTTTTTACTATAACCATGTACAGCCACGTGTATCATTGCCAGCCCTACCTCTTTCAGTGTGCACGCGGCCGATGGCATTACCGTTCGCAATGCAGGGTATAGCCAGCCAATATATTTATATAGCGGGTTAGTATTCCGCATACCGCTGGTAGGCTTCATTATACCCGGGCGAAAGGCATATACATCTTTAAAAGGCAGTTTCATCAGGTCGTTCTCGGTCTTACCTTTTACTCTTGCCCACATGCTTTTGCCTTTTTCCGTACTATCTGTACCTGTGCCCGATACATATATAAACGTCATTTGCGGGCTATGCAGCGCCATAAGCCTGGCTGCACCCATAGTCAGATCGTAGGTAAGCTTTGTATATACCTCTTCACTTTTACCCAGCGATGTAACACCCAGGCAAAAGAAACAGGCATCGTAACCGGAAAAATGGTGCGCAATGGGCTCCAGATTCATGAAATCTTTATGTAGCACTTCCTTTAGCTTAGGGTGGTTAAGGCCACTTGGCCTGCGCCCTATTACCAGCACTTCGCTCACCTGGGGGTTGTTCAGGCATTCCATAGCTACCCCCTCACCTACCATGCCACTTGCACCGGTCACTATTACTTTTATGCTCATACCCTATAAAGTTACGCTAGTTTCTTTACGCCTAGCCGTTTGTCTTCCTTCGTAAAAAGCAATTACCTTGCCGCAAATTGAAAACAATGACCGGGTTTACAATAACTACCCCCAATAACACTATCATAAGATTCCGATTTTATAACGAAGATGCCCCTGTTACTTGCAAAGCTTTTGCTGCATTGCTACCATTTACGCGCAGTTTTATACATGCACGCGTATCAGGACAGGAAATATGGATAGACACCGCACCGACGCTGGACATTATACAAGAGAACGCCTCGGTAATGACCACACCGGGCGAGGTGGTATATGGGCCATTAAAACCTGCACGCGTCAGCACATCCAATTGCATGGGTATATATTATGGCCAGGGCAAGGGTGTAGATGCCTGCAATATCTTTGCAAAGGTTTTTGATGAAGACAAAGAATTGCTGCTGTCTTTAGGCAATGATATTTGGCAAAATGGTATGCAGGAACTGACCATAGCCGCGTTCGATTAACACTTGCACCAAACGGGTGTTGTATCTTTAACTTATGGATATCACCAAAAACACCGTCGATGTTTTCAATAAAAATGCAGCTTTATACCAAGACAAGTTTATGAATGTAGACTCGTACAGTAATTCGCTGGATATGTTTTGCAATAATATTGAAAATGCAAATGCAGCTGTACTCGATGTGGCCTGCGGACCCGGTAACCTCACCCAATACCTGCTAAACAAAAATCCTTCATATAAAATACTAGGTATCGATCTGGCAGAAGCCATGCTAACCTTAGCAAAAGCCAACAATCCTAATGCCGATTTCAAAATAATGGATGGCAGGGATATACTTGCGCTTGGCACAAAATACGATGCTATCGTATCAGGATTTTGTTTCCCTTATTTTTCAAAAGAAGAAGCTATACAGTTTATTGCAGATAGTACTGCTATATTACTGCCTAATGGCGCATTGTACCTTAGTACAATGGAAGATGACTATAGTAATTCAGGAATGGTGCGCTCCAGCTCTGGCGATGAGGCATATATGTACTATCACCAAGCCGATTACCTCACCGAAGCTTTACTGGCGAATGGTTTTGAAATAATAGATATTGCCCGGCAAGATTATACTCACAATAATAAAAACGAAACCGACCTGATCATAGTGGCGAAAAAAGCTGCGTAATAATTGGGCATTATCCTCTTGCCGTTGGTAATAATATGTGAAATGATGCGCCTTCACCTTCTATGCCATGCGCAAATATATCACCGCTGTGGTTCAGCATTATTTTTTTACACAACGCAAGGCCTATACCTGTACCGGGGTATGCTTCCCGTGTGTTCAACCTGCGGAACATAATGAATATCTGTTCGGCAAATACAGGATCGAAGCCAATACCATTATCGCGCACAATTATCTCGCAGTATGGCCAACTCGCATTCAGTTGCGGGTAGTGCAGTACTTCCTGCGGTGTAAGCGTTTTACAAGTTATATGTATATAGGAGCCGGGCGTAAAGTGCGAGAATTTTACGGCATTACCTACCAGGTTGTAAAACAACTGGTTCATTTGTACAGGTATGCCTACTACATTGGGCAGCCTGTCAGCTACAAACTCAATATGCTTCTCAGCTATTGCCATTTCAAAGTCGCCGCGTATATCTTCTATTATCTTGTTAAGGTCAGTATCTACAAAGTCTTCTTCTTTGCGCCGTAGTTTGCTAAATGCCAGTATTTCTTTTACCAGTGTACTCATGCGCCCTGCCGCTGCCGATATACGGTCGAGGTAGCTTTTGCTTTCCTGGCTTAGCTCTTCACTGCTTTTGCTTTGCAGTATATCGGTAAACATGCGTATTTTTCTTAGCGGCTCCTGCAGGTCGTGGCTGGCCACATAGGCATATTGCTCCAGGTTAGCATTTACACGTTCAAGGTCGGCCATGGCGGTTTGCAATTCCTGCGTTTGCCTGTCCACCAATTTTTCCAGTTCGCGCTGTGTAGCCAATTGCAGGGTCACATCCTGCGCCTTACCTGTCATACGCACCGGGCGGCCTTCTTCATCAAACACAACCTTTCCTTTGGCGTGCAACACGCGTTCTTCACCTGTTTTCCTGTTTATTACTGTATATTCTTCGTCGTACTCGCCATGGCTATCGGGCTGCAACGCGCGCTCTATTGATAACCGCACCCTGTTTTGGTCTTTAGGGTGTACCGATGATATATCTTGCTCCAGGCTAGGCGTATCTTCATCTATACCAAACCACTGCTGCATACGCTCCGATAAAGTGGTGATACCCGTTTGCGGGTCAAGCGACCATGTACCCAGTTCGGCCAGCTCTACCGCGGTGTGCAGCCTTTCTTCTATATTTCTTTCTGCCTCACGCGCCGTTACCTGTTCAGTTATATCTACGGCCATGTTCAATATCGCATACACTTTGCCATACGAGTCGAACAATGGCTTATAGGTAAAGTTGAAATAGAACGATTGTAATGCCCCATCTACCACCAGGTTGGCCCTTTGTTCAGGGGTATGGTAAACTACACCTGTTGTATATACTTTATCCAGCAAGTCGAGGAACGGTTGCCCCTGCAATTCAGGCAATGCTTCTGCCAATGGCTTACCAACTACGCTATTGTCTTTACCCCAAAGGCGTACCATAGCGTCGTTGGCCATAGTTATAGTAAGGTTGCGGCCGGTATATACTGCGGTTGCAATAGGTGCATCGGCCAACAGATTTTTAAAGCGCTGCTCGTTTTCCTTAATGTCTTTTTGAGCGGCTACCAGCTCCGTTACTTCAGTGCCTACTACTATTATACTTTTACGGTTTATGCCTTGCTGCTGTATAGGAGAGAATACAAAGTTAAAATAACAATGCTCCAGTCTCCTGTCGCGATACACAAGTGCCTCCAGTTCGTAGCCGTTTTTTGCTTTATTGCTCTCATAGGTTTCCTCCAGCAGCTCGGCAAAGGGTTGCCCAGTTATCTGTGGTATTGCTTTCAGCAGTGGCCTGTCAATAATACTCCGGTCCGCACCCAGTATCTGCAACATGTAGTCGTTGGCAGTTTCCAACAGGAAGTTTTCTCCCGTAAATATACCAATGGCTACTGGTGCCTGCATTACCAGGTTACTGAAACGTGTTTCTATATCTCTCAGCGCATCTTGCACCACTTGCTCTTGCCTCAAGTCGCGCATGGTTGCTCCACGCCCAACCTGTACTTTAGTTACAGGGTCGTATAGCAAAACGGTATTGGCATAACATGGTATTTCTTCGCCTGTGGCTGTATGGCGCAGGTTTACTTTGCCCGACCAGTACCCATTTCTGCTGAGCGATGGCAGTACTATTTTATTTACTCTGTCCAGCTCTGCGGCAGTATAAAAATCTCTTGTATTAAGGGTGGCTATATCAACATCAAGCGGCAGGCCAAGCAATGTTTTACCGGCGTTATTCATATAGGTTACCTGCCCGTCATTATTGGCTATAGCAATATATTCGGTGCTATTGTCTATTAGCGATAGCATTTTATGCTGCTCGGTACGTGCCTCAACCTCAGGAGTAATATCCTGCACAACACCTGAATATATTTCAGGTTGCCCCTCACCTTTTTGTATGTATTTGCAGGAAACTTTTACCCAATGTATGCTGCCATCATCCCATACAAACCTTACAGTATATTCTAAACGCCCAGTTTTATGTGCATTGTCAAAAGCCTGTTTACGAAGTGCTTTATCATCGGGGTGTATATGTTCTACAAATACTTTGTGACCAAGGTTGCTTGTACTGGTACCGGTAAGTATTCTCGAAAATGCCGCGTTGTAGGCTATTGCGCCGGTATCAGCGTTTAAATTGAAAGTACCGAGGTTACTGCTTTCCACAGCGAGAGCCAGTTGCTCAGCCGCAAGAGCAGCTTCCTCTTTTTTGGTTTCCAGTTCTGTAATATCAAGTGTTGTACCCGAAAACCGGTATGCCTTGCTCATTTCATCGAAATAAGCCTTACCCTTGCATAGCAGCCAGCGCAACTTATGGTCTTCCACACCTATTACCCTGAAGCGCTCTTCGTATTGGCCATCGTTTACACCTGCAATCGCTTGTTGCACACTCCTATCTACCCTTTCCCTATCGGCAGGGTGTATGTAGTCAATAACCTGCCTGTAATTAATGTCTATGTTGTGAAATATTCCATATAACTCACGGCAACGTTTATCCCACAACACGTTTTGGCTGGTAAGGTCAAGATCCCATGTGCCTAAACCGGCGGAATCCAGGATAAATTGTAGTTGTTCGTTGTTGTTTACAGTCGCCTCTTGCATGAACAGCATATTACCGCTACTACAAAATAATGCCATTCTCTTTGCAAATAGCGTATTTCCCAATATTTATTTCACATAATAACGCAGGGGTATGCGCTGCAATAACTAACTAGTATTGAATGCTATACGGCTATTCCTCTGCCGAGGGCAGGCACAAGGTAAAGATGCTGCCTTTACCCGGCTTACTTACTATATCTATACTGCCAATGTTACGTGCGGCCATCTCGAAACAAAGGCTCAGGCCAAGCCCGGTACCTTTTTCACCTTCGGTGCCACGTGTACTGTGCAGGCTGCTGTTTTTTATTTGTGCCAGATCTGCTTCACTTATCCCTGCCCCATTATCTTTTACCGATAGCCTGACATCATCGTTGGTTACTGTACTTTGCAAATATATATCACCGCCAATGGGGGTAAACTTAAGGGCATTGCTCAGCAGGTTGCGTACTATCAGGAAGCATTG
>CBFGNI010000135.1:0-7581 GCA_965650105.1 uncultured bacterium
TACCCGTAGGGCTATAGGTTATACCTACAGCGAAAAACGATCCGTCAGGCCTTACTTCAATACCAGCCACCTGCTCCCAACTATCGCCACCATAGTAAGTGCCCCATTGGCGTACACCTGAAGAATTAAATTTTGCTATACAGGCATCGTAAGAAAATCCTGTGAGACTTGCTTTATATGCACCGGTAGTAGCTATACCCGTGGTGCTGTAGGTATAGCCCCCAACGTAAACATTGCCAGCGGCATCGCAGGATGCGTCGCTTAAGCCATCCCAGCTAGTACCGCCATAGTAAGTGGACCAGGATAGTACCCCCGAAGTATTGAACTTGGCAATATATCCATCATCGTTGCCGGCTAATGAAGGTTGATGAACAGTAGAGCCTGAAGAAATATTACTAGAACTTGTAGTTTCCCCAACAATATATATGTTGCCGCCACCATCGCAAGCAACGCTGGCTCCATATTCGTAATCCGATCCGCCAAAATAAGTACCCCATTGGCGCACGCCAGAACCATTAAATTTGGCCAAAAAAGCATCTTGCTGACCCGCAATTGCAGGTTGGTATGCGCCCGTAGCTGAAGCAATGTTATTAGAGCTTAATGTGCCCCCGGCCAGGAAAATATTGCCCAGCCCATCGCAAGCTACACTTGCTTCATATTCGTAGCCAGAACCACCGTAATACGTACCCCATATACGGGTGCCCGTACTGGTAAATTTTATCAGCATTGCATCTCCGCCATAGTAGCCGCCACCTGATACTGTACCACCGCCATAAGTAGTTTGGTGAGCACCCGTGGTTGCAATACCTATTGTGCTTTCGGAAGTACCTGCGGCATATATACTACCGCTGAAAGGATCGTACGCAATAGAATAAAAGCCTTCGTCATACTGATCGCCGTAGTAAGTTGCCCAGGCCCTTGTGCCGTTAGGCAGGAATTTTACTAGGAAGCCATCGCTGCCACCACCTTGTGTTACCTGGTGTGCACCAATAGTTGCCATATTACTGATACTACCGGTAGAGCCGCCTAAGTAAGAGTTACCACCATTATCGGCTTCTACGGCGCCACCCATTTCACCACCGCCATCACCATAGTATGTACCCCAGTTAATGGTAGGATCAATTATAAGATCGCCTTCTGTAGTGTTGGCGGCAATGTCGAAGCTTAATACATCACCTTTAAGCAAATATTTTGAAGCTACAGCTTGCTTGGTTTGTGCAGCGTAAGTGTATGGTTTTTGTTCTCTTATAGTGCCCAATGGCGTAGTAGCTGTAAGTACACCATCATTCAGCGATAAAGATGCTGCGCCATCGTACTGAAGCTTAATATCATTAGGGTTGCCACCCGGATGTATAATGAAATCATATTTCAATTCACCGTTGTGTGTGTATAATGTCCAATCGATATTGGGGTATATGTTGGTATAAGTTACTTTATTAAAAGTAGCAGCAACCTGGCCCTGGCATTGATGCAGATAATATGTTTCATAATAGGACTGTTTTTCTGTAGTAACTACCGGTGCTGAAAGGTTTGCGCCAATTAGCTTCACATCGAGCCTGTACAATTGGTATTGATCGGGTTGATAGGTATGATCATGCCTAATCTTTGCAAATTCTTCTGCACTTAGCTTTAAGGGATCATTTTTTGAAGGATCGTGTTCTGTGAGGCACTTATTCCATTGATAATGAATTTGCCCGTCTCCCAGAAAAATATTCATTCCGGAAAGCGGCAACTTGAAATCAATATCATTTCTTTGGTTGCCATTCTGATCAATAATCTGCCCTTTATTCTCTATAAATGAAAGGGGCTTTTTGTTGCCTGAATTTATTTCCGTATTTGCTACCATGCGTGCATGAGAGCAAATAGGTAATGATACGCACAGTAAGGCCGTGCTTATAATACGGGTAATAGAAATATGCATAATTTATTTATTATATCTAACCGTTAAATATGGTTAAAGAAATCTAAAATTAAGCATGCATACCATTAAAAACACATTAAAATAAGATGTGTTAACACCTGATTTTAATGTATCGGTAATAATTATATTATATGAAATATAATATACTGTATAGGAGATTATATTACAGTATTTAACCCTACTTTGGTCATTTCTATAACATCGGGTATTTCTTCATCAAACTTGATAAGGCGGAGTTTTTTAAGGGAATCGAGGTAATATTTCATTTCTTCCCTGGAAAGACTTAATTCACTTTGAATTTCACCTACCTGCAATTGTGGTTGTTTACCACCAATCTTAAAGTGCATTTCTTTTGCTTTACGGAAAATCAACTTATTACTCATGCTCCTCAATTTGTGCAAAGGTAAAGCTTTTTGCCTACAGATGTTAAATTATTCTATAAAAGCCTTAATGCTCTTTGTTTTGCATCTAATCAAAATGTTATATTGATATTAATTCTTATGTGTTTTTAGTAATATAAAGTAAATTATTTGCCAAACTTCTTTTTCAATAAGCTCAGGGCGTCATCCATAGTGGCTGGTGCTTGTTCTTTTTGTTGTGGCTTGTTATTGAAGTTACCCTGGTGTTTAGGGCGCTCTCTGCGGGCAGGTGCTTCCTGCGTTTGTTTTATAGATAGGGCAATGCGTTTGCGGGCAGTATCTACTTCCAATACCTTAACCGTTACATGCTGGTTTAGTTTAAGTGCTTCGTTAGGGTCGGAAATATAAGTGTGCGATATTTCCGACACGTGCACCAACCCGTCTTGTTTTACACCAATATCTACAAAGGCACCAAAACGGGTAAGATTGGTTACCACACCCGGTACTACCATACCTACATGCACGTCTTCTATACTATAGATATTAGCAAATTCAAATTGCTGTGCTTCGCTACGAGGATCAAGCCCCGGCTTTTTAAGTTCACTCAGTATATCTTGTATTGCATGCTGACCTAAAGTTTCAGTAGTATATTTTTTAGCATCAATTTGGTTTATAAGCTCTAAGTTACCTATCAGTTTTTTTACATCGGTATTCAAGTCGCCTGCCATTTTAGCGATTACTTCGTAAGCTTCTGGGTGTACGGCACTAGCATCTAACGGATTTTTACCTTCCTTTATACGTAAGAAACCTGCACATTGCTCAAAAGCTTTATTCCCTAAGCGAGGTACTTTAAGCAATTGTTTACGGGAATCGAAGCGGCCAATTTCATTGCGATAGTTTACTATGTTATCGGCAATAGATGGGCCGATACCACTTACATAGCTTAGTAAGTGTTTACTTGCTGTATTCAGGTTTACACCAACTGTGTTTACGCAGCTTACTACTGTTTGGTCCAGCTTTTCTTTTAGGCGTATCTGGTTAACATCGTGCTGGTACTGCCCAACACCAATGCTCTTAGGATCTATCTTAACCAATTCAGCTAAAGGATCCATCAACCTGCGGCCAATACTTACTGCACCACGTACGGTAATATCCTGGTCCGGGAATTCCTCGCGTGCTATTTCCGATGCTGAATAGATAGACGCGCCGTCTTCATTCACCAGGAATATGGGCAAGCCAAGATTCAGCCTCTTGATGAACTGTTCTGTTTCACGACCGGCTGTGCCGTCGCCGATAGCTATGGTTTGTATGTTATATTGTTGTACCAGCGAACGTACTTTATGTTCTGCATCCAGCAGCCTGTTATTTTGCTCGTGTATATATATAAGATCGGTTTTTTGCAGGCTTCCTTTTTCATCAAGAACAACCACTTTACAACCTGTACGGTAGCCAGGATCAATTGCTAATATGCGCTTGCTGCCTAACGGTGAGCTTAGTAAAAGCTGACGAAGGTTCTCGGCAAATACACTGATCGCTTCTTCATCGCCTTTTGTTTTTAGCATCATGCGAAATTCGCTTTCTAGGCTTGGTTGCAATAAGCGGCGGTATGCGTCTTTTATAGCTTTTTTTACTTGTTTGGCAGCCTCGTTGTTTGCAGTTACAAAGTTGCGTTCCAGCATAGTCAGCGCATCTTCTTCAACAGGCGATATGCTCATACGCAATATGCCTTCCATAAAACCACGCATTACAGCCAGGATGCGGTGCGATGGTATTTTAGAAACAGGTTCAGAGAAATCGAAATAATCTTTATACTTAGCTCCTTCGGTTTCTTTATCGGCCAATACTTTGCTTTGTACAGTAGCTGTGTCTTCAAACAGCCTGCGTATTTTAGCACGGGCTTGCGCATCTTCATTTACCAGCTCAGCAATAATGTCTCGCGCGCCTTGCAATGCCTCTTCTTTTGTTTTTATTGTTTCGGTTATATACTGCTCAGCTTCTGTATCTGGCGATATACTTCCCTGCTCCAGCACCAGTAATGCTAAAGGTTCTAAGCCATTTTCGCGGGCGGTCTGTGCTTTGGTTTTGCGCTTAGGTTTGTATGGCAGGTAAATATCTTCCAGTTCTGATAAGGTAGTAGATGCATCGAGTTTGCTTTGCAAGGCCTCGGTCATCTTACCTTGTTCGGTTATGGTCTTTTCTATAAAAGCCTTGCGCTCCGAAAACTCTTTCTGGAACTTGGCTTCGTCTTGTATGTTTTGTATCTGTACTTCATCCAGCGCGCCGGTCTGGTCTTTACGGTAGCGGGCTATGAAAGGTATAGTAGCACCTTCATTTAATAATTGAAGTACGGTGCTTACCTGTGCTAGTTTTATATTAAGCTTGGCGGAAATGTTGGATGCAAATTCTGTCATATACGTTTTCTTGCGGACTGCGAATGTAAAGGGTGTAGGGGAGATGTAAAAAGAAAATGTTTCTTAATATTTGTGTATGGATTTAAGGGCAGAACTGCTAAATAAGCAGGGTAAAGAAGACGCTGCAAAAATTGTTGCCTGGGTAGGTAAAGACAAAGCCCGCCTGAAGCAACTGGCAGATATTTTCCTGTATGATGAATACAGGGCATCTCAATGTGCCGGCTGGCCCTTAGGTGATGTTGGTAAAATATACCCTGAATTATTTGAGCCTTACATACCCCAGATGCTACGGCGGATGAATGAACCCGGTGTACATGGCTCTGTAAAAAGAAATGTAGTAAGGATACTTCAATATGTAGATGTACCTGAAAAACATCAGGGCATAGTAATGAATGCCTGCTTTGAACTATTAGCAGACCCAAAAGAAGCTATAGCAGTACGCGTTTTTTCTATGACGGTTTTAGATAATCTCTCGAAAGTATATCCTGATATAAGGCAGGAGTTACTTGCTATTATAAATGATGAACTGGAACATGAGCCTTCGGCTGCATTCAGGTCAAGAGCACAGAAAGTACTTAAATCTAAGAAATAGCTATTTTTTCGCCTTCACCGATTTATCGTAAAACTCAGGTTCTTTCTTCTTTACCCATTTTATAAAACGGCCTATTTCTTCGTGTTCCTGCAATCTTTCTATGGTATGGTAGTATGTTTTTAGCTCAGTTTCAGTAAAAGTAGCATGTATTTTATCGTGACATATCTTATGCATAGGCACTGTGGGTGTGTCCTTACCGCCTTTACTCAGTGGTATCAGATGATGTTTGGTAATTGGCTCAGCTAGCGGCCTATCGCAAAGAGGGCATTTTTCATCCATAGTCTTAATTATTCCGGATTGATATTCAGTAGGTTTGGCCTGAAATTAAGCTAAAGGCAGACATTATGCTTTTTTGCGTTTTGACTTTTTAATTCCCAAGATAATCCCTACCTTTGCCGTCCCAAATTTACCCGGCCACAGAATTATTACTGAAAGGTAAAATGAATGTGTCCGCAGTTGCTGCCGGGTGATTGGTATTTATTAACAACATAATTTTTTTATGGCAACAAAAAACAACCTTCAGGATTACGAGCTGATGGTGATCTTTACGCCGGTATTGGCAGAAGATGACTTTAAAGCTTCACAAAAGAAGTTTGCTGACTTCATCAAAGAAAATGGTGGGAAAATTGTACACCAGGACGCTTGGGGCCTTCGCTCACTTGCTTACCCAATTGCTAAAAAAACTACAGGCCTTTACTGGTTGCTGAGCTACCAGGCAGGCAGCGATGTAAACGCTAAGCTGGAAATTCAAATGAACCGTGATGAAAATATCATGCGCCATATGATTACCCGCCTGGATAAATATGCAGTTGAGTACAATGCTAAAAAGCGCAACAAAAACTCTGTTGAAGCTGTAAACGCTTAATCTCTTTAAATTCTGAAACAATGGCAAAGCAAAACGAAATAAAATTCTTAACCTCAACACGTGTTGAGAAACGCCAGAAGAAATACTGCCGTTTTAAGAAAATGGGCATCAAATATGTAGATTATAAAGATGCTGAATTCCTGAAAAAATTTGTGAACGAACAAGGTAAAATGCTACCCCGCCGTATTACCGGCAACTCGCTGAAATTTCAGCGTAAAGTAGCCCAAGCTGTTAAAAAGGCACGTCAAATGTCTTTGATGCCTTATGTAACTGACCTTTTAAAATAAAAACAGATCATGCAAGTAATCCTTATAAAAGACGTAGACAACCTGGGCGGTGCCCATGAGCTGGTAGAAGTAAGGCCAGGATATGCCCGTAACTACCTAATACCTCAAAAATTTGCTATTGAAGCGAGTGGTTCTAATATGAAAATATTAGAAGAGCGCCGCAAGCAAAAGCAAAAACGCGAGGATAAACTGATGGCTGAAATAGCTAAGGTGACAGAAGTACTGAAAGCAAGCCCTGTGAAACTAGGTGCTAAATTGGGTACCAGCGGTAAAATTTTCGGTTCAGTTACATCTATCCAATTGGCACGTGCTATCCGCGAGCAAAAAGGATATGAAATTGACCGTCGCCGCATCACCATACTTGATGATGTGAAGGAAGCTGGTACGCACAAAGCAAGTATCGATTTCGGTAAAGAAAATGTACTTGAAATAGAATTTGAAGTAGTAGGTGAATAAGCCTGCTGTTACAGCATAAAATGTAAACCGCCTCAATAAGAGGCGGTTTTATTATTTTTATAACTTGCAACATGCTATAAATCTATTAACTGGCACTTTCTTTGTATTTAATCAGTCACTACAATAATTTTGTAAACAAACCAAAACTAACAACAATGAAAAAACAAGGATTATTATTGATTGCAGGCGGGTTGCTAGCCCTGGCTTCTTGCCAAAACGATGCAAATACCGGCGCAAGCGATGCACAAATAGATTCGATGGTGAACGCACGTGTTGAAGAACTGAGAATGGAAATGATGATGCAAAATGATTCGCTTATCAATGCAATGGCTACTATGAAAGCAGATTCTATTTGTGGTGCTAAGACAGGCGGCAGCTCTACATCAGGCACTAAAAAGCCGAGCACCAATACATCCTCAAAGCCTGAACCTACTAAGCCGGATAATACTAAAACCTCTACTCGACCAGGTGCTACTAACCAGGGAGGTACTAAAGTTACTGATCGACCAGGTGCTACTAATAGTAATACTCCTAAATCCACTTCTGATCGACCAGGTGCTACTAATAAATAATCAATTCAATTAGGTATAAAAAGAAGCGGCCCCCAAAGCGGGCCGCGTATTTTTTTTATTGGTTTTATTATTTTTTTGTATAATTAAAAATGCAATTTTAAAAATAGCCGATATAAAG
>CBFGNI010000136.1:0-7533 GCA_965650105.1 uncultured bacterium
GGATACACGGGGTGGTGGCTCTGACCGTCGCGGTGGAGGTGGAGATCGTCGCGGTGGAGGTGGAGATCGTCGCGGTGGTAACAACCAGGGTGGTGGTACACGTGGAGCCCGCCCTTAGTAAAATCAATTTTTGTAGAGCAACTATTTAAAATATTGTAACAATGTTACAACCTAAAAAAACGAAACACAGGAAAGCCCATAAAGGCAGAATTAAAGGAAACGCACAGCGCGGTGCTACCGTAGCTTTTGGTTCTTTTGGTTTGAAGTCGATGGAGCCTAAATGGATAACTAACCGCCAGATAGAAGCTGCGCGCCAGGCAATGACCCGCCACATGAAACGTGAAGGTAATGTTTGGATCCGCATATTCCCTGATAAGCCAATTACCCGCAAACCACAAGAAGTGCGTATGGGTAAAGGTAAAGGTAACCTGGAATTCTGGGCTGCTGTGGTAAAGCCGGGCCGTATTATGTTTGAACTGGATGGTGTGCCTATGCAAGTTGCTAAAGAAGCACTGGAACTGGCTGCTCAAAAACTGCCTATCAGAACCAAATTCGTAGTGCGTCCTGATTATACGGGTGCATAAGCAACAAAAAACAACAAAAAGTTGTTGTATACAGCGAAAAGTAAAGGAACACAACAACGGACAACAAATAAATTAAAAAGATAATATTTTAATAAAATGGCAAAAGCAAAAAAAGCGAAGGTTGAAGATTATCGTTCGCTCGATGATCAGGCACTTTCTGCTAAGATAAGTGATGAAGAAGTGCGCCTTAAAAAAATGCACTTCAGCCATGCGGTTAATCCTATTGAAAACCCGCTTACTATTCGCCAGTTGCGCCGCACTATTGCACGTATGAAAACTGAACAGCGCAAGAGAGCTTTAGGTTTCTAATAAATAATTACAGATGTCAACAACAATTGATAGAAAACGCAGAAAAACCCGTATAGGTGTTGTAAGCAGCAGCAAAATGACTAAAACCATTACTGTAGCTGTAGAACGTAAGGTAAAACACCCTATATACGGTAAGTTCGTAAAAAAGACGACCAAATTCCACGCGCACGATGAAGAAAATACCGCAGGTATTGGTGACACCGTACGTATTATGGAAACTCGCCCGTTGAGCAAAACAAAACGCTGGCGCCTGGTAGAAATTATTGAAAAAGCTAAGTAATCTTATTTAAAGATGATACAACAAGAATCCCGGCTCAATGTAGCCGATAACAGTGGTGCGAAGGAAGTGCTTTGCATACGCGTGTTAGGCAATTCGGGACAAGACTATGCCGGTATCGGAGACAAGATAGTAGTTACCGTAAAAGACGCATTGCCTGGTGGTGGCGTAAAGAAAGGTTCTATTTCTAAAGCCGTTATTGTACGCACAAAGAAGAAATTACGTCGTAAAGATGGTTCTTATATCAGTTTCGATGATAATGCAGTAGTATTACTCAACAACTCTGATGACCCTCGTGGTACCCGTATCTTCGGCCCGGTAGCCCGCGAACTGCGCGATAAAGGATACATGAAAATTGTTTCCCTGGCCCCTGAAGTATTGTAAAAAATATGTTGTACCTTTGCAGCCCGTTTGGGAAAAAACGGGAAGCTATAGTTCAACAACTTAACTAATAGTAAAGTGAAACAGAGATTTCAACCTAAGTTTAATATTAAGAAAGGCGACAACGTGGTTGTAATTGCTGGTGATGATAAAGATCGCAGCAAAGCACGTAAGGTATTGGCCGTTTATCCTCAAAAAAGCCGTGTGCTTATTGAAGGTGTAAATATGGTTACCAAACACCTGAAGCCTAACGCCCAGAACCCGCAGGGTGGCATTGTGCAGGAAGAAGCGACTATACACATCTCTAACGTTATGTTGTGGGATGCAAAGTCTAAAGGTCCGGTTCGCATAAAACGCGAGCGTAAAGAAGGAAATTACGTACGTATCTCTAAAAAATCAGGAGAGGAGGTTAAATAATGAAAACGACAACATATATTCCTCGTTTACAGAGCAAATATAAAGAAGAAGTAGTACCTGCTTTGATGAAGAAGTTTGGCTACTCAACCGTTATGCAATGCCCCCGCCTGGTAAAGATATGCTTGAACCAGGGTGTTAAAGGTTCTGTTGCAGACAAAAAGCTTATAGATGACGCGGTAAACGAGATGACCAACATCTCTGGCCAAAAGGCTGTACCTACCTTGTCTAAAAAAGATATATCAAACTTTAAGCTTCGTAAAGCAATGCCTATCGGCTGCCGCGTTACATTGCGCAGCACAACTATGTTTGAGTTTCTGGATCGTATGATCTCTGTTACTCTTCCACGTGTGCGTGACTTTAAAGGTATCAATGAAAAGTCTTTCGACGGCCGTGGTAACTATACTATGGGTGTTACTGAACAGATCATTTTCCCAGAAATAAACATCGATAAGATAGCTCGTATCAGTGGTATGGATATCACTTTCGTAACTACTGCGAAAACTAACGAAGAAGCTTACGAATTGTTGAAAGAGCTGGGTATGCCTTTCAAAAACATTAAGAAAGAAAACAACTAATTCTAAAGAATAATAAATGGCAAAAGAATCAGTAAAAGCCCGCCAACGCAAACGCGAACGCATGGTGGCTCAGTATGCTGAAAAGCGCGCCGCTCTTAAAGCTGCAGGTGACTACGCTGGGTTAGATAAACTTCCCAAAAACTCTTCACCTACACGTTTAAAGAACCGTTGCCAGCTTACAGGCCGTCCTAAAGGTTACATGCGCCACTTTGGCCTGTGCCGTGTGATGTTCCGCGAAATGGCTTTGGATGGCAAAATACCTGGAGTACGTAAAGCTTCCTGGTAAACACCTGCTACCTGTAATAAGGTAGAAAGGAATAACGTTTCAAAGTCAGGAAATATGTCCTGATACTCGTAACAAACAATTTACAAACTAAACTGAAAAATGGTAACAGATCCTATAGCAGACTTTTTAACCCGCATCCGTAACGCGCAAATGGCGCGTCACCGTATAGTAGAGATCCCTGCATCGAACGTTAAAAAACGCATGACAGAGATCCTTTATGATAAAGGTTATATCCTGAAGTATAAATTTGAAGATGATAACAAACAAGGTATCATCAAAATAGCATTGAAATATGATGCAAACTCTAAAGAACCTGCTATCAGGTCTTTAGAACGCGTAAGCCGTCCGGGTCTGCGTCAGTATGCAAAGCCGGCTGAAATACGCCGCGTGATGAATGGTTTGGGTATCGCTATCGTTTCTACATCGAAAGGTGTAATGACTGATAAAGAAGCGCGTACACAAAATGTAGGTGGTGAAGTTCTTTGCAATATTTATTAATAGAAAGTAATTAGAGGCTGATACATTAAGCCGTGCCTATACAAGGCTGACCGGTCGGGCTCAACAATCATAACAATATAAAAACTAATTACGATGTCTCGTATAGGTAAAAAAACAATCCCGGTATTAAAAGGAGTTACAATGACTGTAAGTCCTGCTAACGAGGTTACCCTGAAAGGCCCTAAAGGCGAACTGACTGAAAAGATAGATCGCGATATTAAAGTGGAAATGGTAAACGATGAAATAGTTGTTTCTCGCCCTACCGATCAGATCCGTCATCGTGCATTGCATGGTCTTTACCGTTCACTCATCGCTAATATGATGAAAGGTGTTTCTGAAGGGTTTAAAAGGGAATTGGAACTAGTGGGTGTGGGTTATCGTGCTGCGGTACAAGGCCAGCAAATAGATATGGCTCTTGGTTTCTCTCACAACATCATTTTCGATCTTCCGAAAGAAATAAAAGCTTCTGCAACTGCTGAAAAAGGTCAAAACCCAAGGATCATCCTTGAGTCTAACGACAAACAACTGTTAGGTGCTGTAGCTGCAAAAATACGTAGCCTTCGTAAGCCTGAACCATATAAAGGTAAGGGTGTGCGTTACTCTGACGAAATCGTTCGCCGTAAAGCAGGTAAGGCAGCTGGTAAATAAGCTAATTGATTATCATCCACTACGGTGGGTGATAATTTATTTATACAAACAAATTAAAAAACTCCGGTAGCTCTTTGCTAAAACAAGGAAGCCCGTAAAACTAAAAAATATGTCAGTTGATAAAAAAGTGATGCGCCGCCAGAAATTACGTTGGCGTATACGCGCGAAAGTGACGGGTGTTGCTGCTAAGCCACGTCTTTCAGTTTTCCGTAGTAATAAAGATATATATGCTCAGCTTATTGATGATGCTACCGGTACAACATTAGTTGCAGCAAGTTCTCGCGAAAAGGATATAGCGGCACAAAGCGGTACTAAAGTTGAGAAATCAGCACTAGTGGGTAAAGCATTAGCTCAAAAAGCTCTTGCTCTGGGTCTTGAAACCTGTGTTTTTGATCGTGGTGGTTATCTGTATCATGGCCGTGTAAAGGCTATTGCTGATGGCGCTCGTGAAGGAGGATTGAAATTCTAAAACTAACCCGGGATCGTTCCGGAATAATAAAAATACTCTATGTTTCACCAGGAATGGTGACTAGCATAAGCAAATAGATAAAAAATGGCGAAAACACAATTTAATCGCGTAAAAGGTGGAGACCTGGAACTGCAGGAAAAAGTAGTTGCTATCAACCGTGTTGTAAAAACAACTAAAGGTGGTCGTGCATTCAGCTTTTCAGCTCTTGTAGTAGTAGGTAATGGTGCTGGTGTAGTAGGTCATGGCCTTGGTAAAGCTAAAGAAGTACAGGAAGCTATTACTAAAGGTATTGATGATGCTAAGAAAAACCTGATCAAAGTACCGGTAATGAATGGTACTATACCTCATGAGCAGTTAGCTAAAGAAGGCGCTGCGAAAGTAATGATTCGTCCGGCAGCACATGGTACCGGTGTAATAGCTGGTGGTAGCATGCGTGCTGTATTGGAAGCTGCGGGTATTACCGACGTTCTGTCTAAATCTTTAGGTTCAGCTAACCCACACAATGTGGTTAAAGCTACCTTCAGCGCTTTAGGCCAGCTGCGCGAGCCTGTACAAGTTGCTAAAAACCGCAACATCAACCTGAAAAAGGTATTTAACGGTTAATTCCGTATTTACCCTGGAAATTTTGACATTAACTATTTGAATTATTAAGCGTCATGGCTAAGATAAAAATTACACAACTGAAAAGCGGTATCGACCGCCCGGAGCGTCAGAAACGCACGTTGAAAGCGTTGGGTCTGCGTAAATTGAATTCTTCAGTTGAAGTAGAAGCAAATGCACAGATACTGGGTATGGTGAGAGCCGTTAATCACCTGGTGAAAGTAGAAGAAGTAAAATAATTATTAACCTGATTTGCGAGCGGTTATACATTCCGCGCAAGTTCAAAAATTGTATATACTATGCAACTGCACAATTTAAAACCAGCTGAAGGCGCTACACACAAATCTAAACGTATTGGTCGTGGTGAAGGTAGTGGCCATGGTGGCACGGCTACTAAAGGTAACAAAGGCCAGCAAGCACGTACCGGTTATCAGTCTAAAAAAGGTCACGAAGGTGGTCAGATGCCCATTCAGCGTCGTATGCCTAAACGTGGTTTCAAGAGCTTGAACCGTGTTGACTATAAAGTATTTAATCTTGGCCAGATAGATTATTTGATAGAAAAATACAATATCGAAGAATTCAACCTGGATACCTTATATATTAATGGTTTGATTAGCCGCACAGAATCAGTTAAAATACTGGGCAACGGTGATACCACAGCTAAGATAGCTTTCAAAGTAAACGCTATCAGCGAGAAAGCCAAGCAGGCAATTGAAGCTGCAGGCGGCTCGGTAGAACTGGTTTAATTTATATCATTATCGAAAAGACGCATTTGGATAAATGCGTCTTTTATCGTTTATTCGCATTTCATTTTTTGATTAACATACGTCCCAGTGAAGAAACTAATTGAAACGCTTAAAAATATCTGGAGTATTGATGAACTCCGTAAGCGTATCCTATTTACGTTAATGCTTATATTAGTATATCGTATAGGCTGTTATATAACCCTGCCAGGCATCAACCCTAACCTTTTAGCACTTGATAGCAGTAAAGAAGGTCTTTTAGGTTTATTCAACATGTTTGCAGGCGGCGCGTTTAGCCGTGCATCGATATTCGCCCTGGGCGTAATGCCTTATATCTCGGCTTCAATCTTTATGCAATTAGCAGGTATAGTAATACCGCAAATAGCTAAAATGCAGCGTGAAGATAGTGGCCGCAAAAAGATCACTCAGTACACAAGATATTTAACGGTGTTGGTTACGGCCTTCCAGGCTAGTGCCTATGTTGCTTACCTGCGCACACAAACAGGTATGGCTATTGTACCTGAGTTTGGTGGCTTTATGTTCTGGTTATCAACGGTAGTGGTGCTTACTGCAGGTACCCTGTTTGTAATGTGGATGGGTGAAAAAATAACTGATAAAGGTATAGGTAACGGTACTTCACTTCTTATCATGGTTGGTATCCTTGCCCGCCTTCCGGAGTCTTTATTTCAGGAGTTTGGTGCACGTAACCTTGGCGGTGGCGGTGGTTTGCTGATATTCCTTATCGAAATGGCCATATTCATTGCTGTAATAGTAGGTCTTATATTACTTACACAAGGTGTACGTAAAATACCTTTGAACTATGCACGCCGTGTAATTGGCAGTAGTAATGCAGCCCGCGAAATAACAGGTGGCTCACGCGATTTTATACCTCTGAAAGTGAACTCTGCAGGTGTTATGCCTATCATCTTTGCACAAGCAATAATGTTTATTCCTGCTACTATCGCCGGTTTTACAACCAACGAAAGTGCGCAAGGTTTTGTACGTGCGTTATCTGACCATACTTCTCTGTGGTACAATATTATATATGCAGTACTGGTTATAGCGTTTACCTACTTCTATACCGCGCTTATCTTCAATCCAACTGAGATGGCAGATAACCTAAAGCGTAATAATAGCTTTATACCTGGTGTAAAACCCGGCGAGCCTACTGCTGATTATATTGCTACTATTATGGATCGTATAACTCTGCCAGGTGCCGTATTTCTTGCCATAGCAGGTATTCTTCCGGGCATTGCAGCTTTGTTTGGCGTTACCAGTGGCTTTGCTTCGTTCTTCGGTGGTACTTCAATGTTAATTGGCGTTGGTGTTATACTGGATACTTTGCAGCAAATAGAAAGCCACTTGCTGATGCGCCAGTACGATGGCCTGATGAAGACCGGCCGTATTGCAGGCCGCCAAAGTGCAGCAGGTGCTTCAGTTTAAATTGAATTGCTTGAAATGATACACATAAGAAGTAAAGAAGAAATTGAGATAATAAGAAAAAGTGCTTTAATGGTAACTGCCACCTTAACTGAGGTGGCAGCCTTTTTAAGGCCCGGTATCACTACATTGTCTATCGATAAGATGGCGGAGACGTTTATTAGGGACAATGGTGGTATTCCTTCCTTTAAAGGTTATGGCCCTAAAGAATCGCCGTTCCCCGGTTCATTATGTATATCTGTTAATGAAGTAGTAGTACACGGGTTTCCAAGCAATTACGAGTTGAAAGACGGCGACCTGATATCT
>CBFGNI010000137.1:0-7405 GCA_965650105.1 uncultured bacterium
ATTTAATGATAAAACGGTAAGTGCTACCGCTAATGTACTCATAAACGATCTCAGCACCTGCTGCATGCGATGCATGTGCCTTGCCTGGTTTGATACACATGCCCAATAAAAAAAGGCAGGGTATCAGCAAGTAATGTGTTAGCTTTCTCATAGGTTTACAATTAGGTTAAAATGCTTATATAACAGAATGACAGATTAGGGAAATGAGTTTTACAAACTGTTATGATAATAAAGACAATTTTTTGTGGTTTAGTGGTTGGCTAGGTATGAATAAAAATATTCTGTCAATTAGCATGCACAGGCTGAGATGCTTTACTGTTCTGAGTTTTTATCTAATACTTGTTTTTACTTTTTCTTTAGATTAAGTTGCGTATTACAACAAGTGAACTTTATTGTTTTAACCGGTAGTTAAATTATTAATTGACAGTTATATGAATTTTTTGCAACCCAAAATTTCACTGAAGCGTCTCAAAAAAAATTATGGAGATAAAGAGGTACTAAAAGGTATCGATCTCGATATCTATCCGGGGCAGATAATAGGATATATAGGACCGAATGGCGCGGGCAAATCAACTACCGTAAAAATATTAACGGGTATTATCCAGGATTATTCGGGTGATGTACTAGTTGACGGGGAGCCACTTCGGGATAATATTATGGCGATTAAGAGAAGGATTGGGTATGTGCCTGAACTAGCTGAACTGTACGATTTGTTGACCCCACGTGAGTATTTAACTTTCACCGGTAAGCTATATCATTTACCCGACGCTGTAATTAACGAGCGGATGGAGCGGATATTGCAGTCTTTTGGTTTGTTATCAAATATAGATCAGCGTATGGATAGCTTTTCCAAAGGCATGAGGCAAAAGATACTCCTTACATCAGGCTTATTACATAATCCGGATATCCTAATACTTGATGAACCACTTTCGGGCCTGGATGCAAATGCGGTGATACTGGTAAAGGAAATGTTGCAGGTGTTGAAGCAGGAAGGTAAAACAATATTTTATTGTTCGCACATGATGGATGTGGTGGAAAAAGTATCGGATAGAATAGTGCTGATAGATAAAGGAACAATAGTAGCCAATGCCACCATACAAGAGTTGAAACAAGGTGGTAACGATTCGCTGGAGCAAATATTCGCCAGACTGACTTCTGATGGCAGCACAAATATGAGAACTGGTGGTTTTTATTCTGACAATAATGACAGGGATACATCATTTTTAAAACCAACACAAGAAAATGAATAAGGTATTCCTGGCGTTAGTAATGTTATTTTCAGGTGTATGGCGCGCTATGGGTGCCGATATTGTACAATTGAAAGCGATACTGACTGTAAAGCTAAAAATGGATGATCGCAAGCCATTATCTTTTGGCAGGCGTAAAGAAGGGAAGGCGCGAAAATTCAGCTCTGTGCTGAATATGTTTATCTACTTCTGTATGGGCTTGATATATATGTTCCCGCTATTGTATTTGCAGGATACCATTTTTGGGCTTACTATGTATTTTACAATGTTCCTGTTCATACTCACATTTTCCCTCATTACCGATTTTTCTAACGTACTTATTGATTCTACAGATAAATTCATACTGATACCTAAGCCTATCAGCGACCAGACATTGTTTTTATCGCGCAACTTGTATGTATTCATTTATTTATTCAGGGTAGTGCTTCCTATGTCGCTACCGGGCTGGATAGTTTTAGGTATTGATAAAGGATGGCCATCAGCAGTTTTGTTTCCACTGCCATTGGTATTAATGGTATTTATAGCGTTGTTCCTGGTAAATGGTATTTATTTATTGATATTGAGATTAGCTAGTGCTGAGCGCTTCAAAAACATTATCAGTTCGTTCCAGATAGCTTTTACCATTTTCGTTGTAGCGTTCTACTACCTGATGCAGGGAATAACCAAAAGCCAGGCTTTCATACAGGCTGATATAAAAGATTATGGTTGGGTACGGCTTACCCCGCCTTATTGGCTGGCTGCATGCTGGTCGTGGTTAGGTTTTAAAACGGAATTGCCAGGTACTATGCTGCTCAGTATTTTGGCTATCGTCTTCCCACTGGCAAGTTTATGGATAACGCTTAAATGGTTCGCACCTACATTCGGTCAAAAAATAGCGGCTATTGATGGGGTAGAGATACATGAGCATACCACCGTAAAAAATGATAAAAAGATAAAAAGTACTCTTGCTCAGAAAATGTCTGCCATAACCAATAGTAATCCACTAAGTAAGGCGGGGTTCATGCTTACATGGTTGCAAACGTCCCGTAGCCGGTCATTTAAAATGCGTGTGTATCCATCATTTGCTTATGTGCCTGTTTATTTTTTCTATTTGCTGCTGATGGATGATAAGCCTTTCGGCGATGTATGGCGGGAGTTACCACAATCCCATTCTTTTTACATACTCTTATACATGTCGGCCTTTGCTATGATGCAGGCTATGAATTATGTAAATATATCAGAGCAATATAAAGCTGCATGGATATATTATTCCGCTCCTGTAGAAACACCGGGAAACTTATTGACAGGCTCGTTTAAAGCCTTATGGATAAAGTTCTTTTTACCGTTTATAACAATAATAGGTGTATTTGTTGTGTATGTTTGGGGGCCACATGCTATTATCGATGTTTTACTGGCTGCGGTTAATGTAACCGTATTTACAGCCTGCACTGCACGGCTTAATCAAAGAACACTACCTTTTTCCGTAAAAGAGCAAATGAAATCGACCGGTATGAAGACATTTACTCGCGTCCTTTCCAGCTTTCTGCTAATAGGTATTTTAGGTTTTAGCCACTATTTGGCCAGTGTATTCTGGTGGTTAGAGGTATTATTTATAATTTTATCCGCTATCTTCCTCTGGCTAGTATGGGACAGTTTGAAAAATACAAGCTGGAAAAATATATACATAGCTGAGGCATAACGTTCAAATACAAAATATAGAATGATAAGAAAGGTTTTCTCATTGATAGTGGTTTCGGCCTTGCTATTCACTGCTTGCAACAACGATAAAGAACAAGCTGCCTCCAATATACCCAACGCTGATACCATGCAGGCTACAAAAGATATTCATACTCAGTCGAACGCAGATGTAGTAAATATTAAGCATTTAGATCTGGATATCAGCGTTAGTTTTCAGCAAAAACAGATCTCCGGCTATGCTACATGGACAATCGCTAATGATAAAAAAGAGAAAAGCTTAAAGCTGGATACTTACGATCTTACAATTGATAGTGTTTGGGTAGATGGGGAAATTGCTGAATATAAATTAGGTGAGTTTGTGGAACACCTGGGTAGGGTGTTGGATATTCCTATTGGTGAACAAACACAAGTGGTGCGTATAAAATATACTACCGGCCCTAATGCTACAGCATTGCAATGGCTGGCGCCACAGCAAACCTATGATAAGAAATACCCGTTTTTATATACGCAGTCAGAATCTATTTATGCCCGCTCGTGGATACCATGTGCCGATGGGCCGGGTATCCGTTTTGCATATACTGCAAAAGTTACCGTACCCAAAGGCCTTATGGCTTTGATGAGCGCAAAAAATCCGCAAAAGAAAAATGATAATGGTGTTTACTATTTTGAAATGGATATCCCCGTGCCCGCCTATTTAATGGCCCTGGCTGTGGGCGATATACAATTTAAAGATATAGATGAACGTACCGGCGTATATGCCGAGCCGGGTATGCTGGCTAAAGCGCGTTATGAATTTGAAGACATAGGGAAAATGGTAAATACAGCAGAAAAGCTCTATGGCCCTTACCGCTGGGGCAGGTACGATGTGCTGGTGCTACCTCCCGGTTTCCCCATTGGTGGTATGGAAAACCCTAAGCTTACTTTCTGCACACCTACCGTTATTTCCGGCGATCGCTCTTTGGTGAACCTTATAGCGCATGAACTGGCGCATAGCTGGAGCGGCAACCTGGTAACCAACGCCACTTGGAACGATTTCTGGCTGAATGAAGGTTTTACCGTTTACTTCGAACGCCGCCTGACTGAAGCTATGACTGATAAAAGCTATACCGACATGCTTTGGGAAATAGGCTATCAGGACCTTGAAAAAGCGGTAGATGACCTGGGTAAGGATAGTAAGGATACTCATCTCAAACTCGATCTTTCAGGCCGCGACCCTGATGATGGATTAACAGATATTGCTTACGAGAAAGGCGCTCTTTTGCTTAAGTTGATAGAAAATAATGTTGGTAGGGATAAAATGGACGCATTTCTTAATAAGTATTTCGAAGAACATGCATTTAAAACCATAACAACCGAACAGTTTATCGATTATTTGAATACAAATCTGATAAAAGGCGATAGCAACCTCGCAAAAAAGCTGGATATCAATGCATGGATATATGGCCCCGGCATACCTGAAAATGCCCCTCGTGCCGATCATGAGCGTTTTGATAAAGTTGATAAAGCACGTATAACTTTTGAAAATGGCACAGCAGCCAAAGACCTCAATACCAATGGCTGGACAACCTATGAATGGCTGCACTTCCTGCGGAAAATGCCTAAAACTTTATCTGCTGATAAAATGGCCGCGCTTGATGCACAATTTCATTTTACAGATAGCGGCAATAGCGAAATAGCTAACCAATGGTTCATTATGGCCATAGCAGCAGATTATAAGCCGGCCTATAATCAAATGGAAAGTTTCCTGAGTAGGGTGGGCAGGCGTAAATTTATAGAACCCTTATACCAGGAAATGATGGAGACAGGTAAAGAAGCTATGGCTAAGAGTATATATCAAAAATATCGCATGAATTATCATCCGTTGGCGCAAACCACGCTGGATGCTTTGGTCATAAACAAAAAATAAGAGCTTACATTCTATTTGATTGAATATAAGTGACAAAATGTTCATAATCGCATAAACGGCTATATATTAGCGTTGTAATCTATTGTTAAACCACAAAAAATATATGGGTGCAACCCAACGCATGTATAAGAGTTTCAGTCTTATGTATGTGAAGCGTTTAAAACCACCCGTTACTTGACTATAGCTTTGGCATATAGTGTACCTGGACAAGCAAGTGAGCTAGAAGAGCTCATACATGGATGCATGCGTAATGAACGCAACGCCCAGGAGAAGTTATATACGTTATTTTATGCGCGTATGATGGGGGTTGTAAGACGGTATATTGATCAGGAAATGCAAGCAGAAGAAGTATTGAACAACGGCTTTTTGCGTGCATTTCAAAAAATAGAACAATATACATTTCAAGGTTCTTTTGAAGGTTGGCTAAGAAAAATTGTTTTTCATGCCGTTTCAGACTATGTAAAGCAAAATATACGTTACTCTGAAAAGATAGTACTGATAGAAAAAGATCAGTATGTGCATAAGGACCATGCTGACAGGCTGTATTACAATCAATTACTGGAATTAGTGCAAGCCTTGCCCGGTGCTACAAGAGCCGTTTTTAACATGTATGTTATGGAAGGTTTTTCGCACAAGGAAATTGGAAAAATGTTAAACATAAGCGAGGGTACTTCAAAATGGCACCTTTCTGAAGGAAGGCGGGTTTTGAAAGATAAGATAGAGAAACTACAATTACATTATAAAAAATAAATTTTATCCACATGGATAAAAACATGATAAAAATTGATGACCTGCTGAAACAGCGCCTCTCCAACGGAGAGGAAAAGCAGCGCCCCGGCGCCTGGCTGCAGATGCGGGAGCTGCTGGATAAGGAGCTACCTGTAACACAGGCCCCTGCTGCAGCGTTTAACTGGCGCAGAATGATGGGTTATCTGGCGGGGCTTGCCTTGCTGGCAACTGTGAGCATGGGCGGCTATCAGGTAGCTACCAGGTTTAATGCCGATAATAATACCAATCAAGCCGTTTCACAAGCCGTAAATGGCACGGGTAGCGGTATGGCCACTGCAAATAAAATAAATACATCATCTAACAATACCACGAACACTACTCCTGATAAGTCAACAACGAAAATAGTTGCAAATACCGATGTGAATAATAATAAATCAAATACATCAGGTACCATAACTGTAAATAATCTGGGAAATAAAAAGACAAAACAAAATACAGGTAACCATAAAACCGGTGGTTCAATAGCTACAACCGGAACTAACGGAACAGAGCAGAACAAGCCCAACAGCTATAATAAGATCAGGAGTAATCAATCTGTAAACGGATTATCTGGTGTGTCATCAGTAGCCAAAACATCTGGTGCAAGTAAGTTGGATGTTAACAGCAAATCATCTTTTAATAAGCAGGCAGACAATAAGTTAGGCATAGGTAACAATACTGTTGCTTTAAATACAGGCAAAGGTACCAGCAACAATCCCGGAAAAGGAATTGTAAGCAGTAACACAAACCAGCAGTCTGTAAAAGAACAACGCAATTTTGGCTCCGGTGCCAATACTTCAAAATCGTTGCCGGTTAAAACTCAATTACAGCAAGCAACAATTGATGCCCCTACTGCAAGTACCGCGAAGCTGAATAATGCAAATAGTAAAACCGGAACGGCCAATACTCCCGAAACCCTTGGTACAACTACAGCCACGAAAGGTGCAAATACCAGTAGCATTGTTGCTTCTGCTAATACCAATACAGCAAACAAACAAGGCCAGGAACCCCAACAACCTGCAAAAGAGAAAATACTTATCAATAAAATAGAGACGAAAGAGAAATACTCTCGTGCTACAGGTTGGAAAAAGGATACCATATCTACAGGTAAAGTGGAATGGCAAAAAGAAGAAATGCTGGCGAAGGTTGAAGAGAAACCTGCTGATAATACTATAGTACCTGCAGCTTCAATGTCTTTAAAAGCTAACAACGAAACAAATTTAGTACCACTAGCCGACTATAAGGTCTCGGGCAAACAAGCGCATTACGAAAAAGTGAATCGCTTTGCAGAAATGGTTCAGAATGCCAAAATGCGCATGGGTACCGTTCGTTTCTATCCAGGGATAATAATAGGTGCTAATACATCGCTATCCAGCCAGAACAGTCTGTATGGTTTCCAACTGGGGGCAACAGGTACATTGAGCCTGAACGATAAGTGGGGAATACTTACTGAACTGAAATATGTTCAGCGCTTGAGAAAAGACGGCATAATGGATGATTCTTATTTAAGTAATTTGAAGTCTGGCACTAATACCGCAAACCAAACTGTTTACACATACGATTCTACAGTGCGTTACTTTAATTATACAACAATTGGTAGTATAGAATTACCGGTAGCAATTAAATATTCGCTGAAACGTTTGAACTTGTTTGGCGGTGGTAATCTGGTATATAACTTCGGTATAAATGCAGATCCAAATGAATGGGCCGCGCAGAAGAAGGAAGCACTATCAATATCAAGTTCTATCAACTATGTAAATGGTGCTCCGCAAATCGTGATCACTGATTTTAAATCGAGGTATAGTAT
>CBFGNI010000138.1:0-7347 GCA_965650105.1 uncultured bacterium
ATGTTTTTCCTCTTTACAGGTTTCGCTGCAACAACCATCTAATTTGATTGCACATTCTTCGCACTGAATGAATAATAAGTGGCAACCATCATTCAGGCAGTTTGTGTGTGTATCGCAAGGCTTGCCGCAGGTGTGGCATTGAGCAATTACATCGTTGGTTATACGTTCGCCCAGGCGGCCATCGAACACGAAGTTTTTACCAATAAATTTTAGCGGGAGGTTTTCTTCTTTCGCTTTGCGTGCATATTCAATAATACCACCTTCCACATGAAAAACGTTTTTAAAGCCATTGTGTAATAGATATGCACTGGCTTTTTCGCAGCGTATGCCACCTGTGCAATACATCACAATGTTCTTATCCTTTTGGTCTTTCAGCATATCGACCGCCATAGGCAGCTGGTCGCGGAAAGTATCAGACGGAACTTCAATAGCATTTTCAAAATGGCCCACTTCGTATTCGTAGTGGTTGCGCATATCTACTATGATAGTGTTTTCTTTTTCAGCAAGTTCATTAAACTCTTTCGCTTTCAGGTAGTGGCCTGTTTTACCGGGATCGAAGCTGGGATCATTAATGCCATCGGCTACAATTTTTTCGCGCACTTTTATTTTCAGTACCCAGAAAGATTTACCATCGTCATCTACAGCAATATTCATTCGGATGCCGTTTAGCTCGGGCGCTGAAGCATACAATATATCGCGAAAGGTTTCGTAATTGTTGGCAGGCACGCTAACCTGTGCGTTGATACCTTCGTGGGCAATATAAATACGGCCAAATACATTCAGCTCGTAAAATTTCTTATATAGTTCATCGCGAAAAGCCTGTGGCTCTGTAACATGAAAATACTTGTAGAAGGAAACTGTGGTACGTGGCTCGGTTTCGGCCAGCATACGCTGCTTCAGTTCCTCGTTCGAGATGCGGTTGTGTAGCACTGGCATTGTGTACCTTCCTTTCTTTTTTGAGGGGTTGAAAAATAGAGCCGCAAAGATAAGAAAAACCTGCTATCAGAAATGTGCCAATCAATAGTGCAGTTTTGAAGCTATATTGATAATTTAGGGTTTATGAGAAAGCTATTGATGTTTTTATTGGCTGTAAGTTTTTGTAGCGCCATATATGCGCAACCTACACCTGTTGAAATAAAACAGTTGCCCGGCCATTACTACGTAGGCACCCGCCAGCAGTTAAAAGACGGAGTGAATTGTTTTGTGATAACCGACCGTAAAGATTATGAAGATTTTTTTGGGAAAACAGACAGGGCCGACACACCTAAATTCAGTAAAGAGATAATGCTGGTATTGCTAATGCCGGCATCGAAGAAAGACTCTAAGATGGAGTTTAAGAAAGTAGATATGAAGGCGGGAGATTTCGTGGAGGCCTATTGCGCGCTGGATCTTAACAAAGGTAGAATGCCTTACGAGGCTTACCCCATAGCCACATGTGTAATACCAAGATACAATGGCGTGAAAAAAGTGAACTTTTACAACGAAAGAGGAATGAAACTTATACAGTCAGTACCTTTCAAATAGCAGTTACAACCACCTTAGCGGATTGCGCCTGCTTAGCCAGATGTATTGTTTCATATTCATCCAAAAGGCCAGCACCATATAAATGATAAGTGGTGAGCCAAGCGTCATGAAAGAGATATAAATAAACCATAGCCTGATGCGCGGCGATGCCACACCCAGTTTTTCGCCAATGGCAGCGCATACGCCAAAGGCCTTCCATTCTATAAAACTTTTGAGATTGACTAGCTTGTGGTACATACGTGGTTACAAAACTAAGTGATAAGCACACCGCTACCAATACATAAGAAAATTTTGTGCCAATTTTAGCGCGCTCCCTCGAAAGAAGATTTAATATGCGTATAGGCCTTGCCAAGGTTTGCGATAATATCGCCCGCCAGCATAGCCTCCTGCGATTGTGCTGTTGCTGCATAATTGCCCGCGAGGCCGTGCAGGTATATACCTAAAATAGCGGCATCGTAAGGTTCATAACCTTGCGCTGCTAACCCGGCCAATATGCCCGTTAGCACATCGCCACTGCCGCCGGTTGCCATGCCCGCATTGCCTGTTATGTTATAATAGCATTCCCCTTCAGGGCTTATTGCCACCGTGTGATGATCTTTTAGAATAATATGAATATTATGCTTCATTGCCCTTGTGCGTGCCAGTTCGAGCCGCTGCATGGTGTTGCCTGTTTCACCGAATAGCTTGCTGAACTCTTTAGGGTGGGGGGTAAGTATGCTGTGCGCAGGTAGCTTATGTAGCAAATCGGGTTGTGCTGCAATCATGTTCAACGCATCTGCATCTAATATCAGCGGTTGTTTACAAATATCCAGAAAGTCAGTAAAAGCACGGACGGTCTCCGGTTTAGTGCCAATACCGGGGCCTATGGCAATGCTCTGCATATTGTTCCAGTCGCTAATACGGTTGATATGTTTTTCTCCTTTTGTAATGCAAAGTGCCTCCGGAACGGTGGATTGCATAATACTATACCCGCATTCGGGTAGCAGTGCCACCACTTTGCCAGCGCCTGAGCGATAAGCAGCCCCGGCGGTTAGTGTTATCGCACCCACCATGCCGTAGCTGCCACCGGCTACATAAGCCGTACCGAAGCTGCCTTTGTGAGTGAACGGTTTGCGTGGGCGGTATATATCATTAATCACCTTTTCATCAATAATATGATAACTGCTATGAGTAGAATCGATAAAGGTTGGATGCAGGCCGATATCGAGTATATGGATATTGCCGGCCAGGCTACCTGTTTCGGGATGTAAAAATGAACGCTTATAGAACTGAAAGCTGAGTGTATCGGCGGTTTCAATAATTGCTGCGCCCGCGTCAGGTATGTTATCGGCGGGCATACCACTGGGTATATCAATTGCCAGCTTCCTGTTAGGCGTATCATTAATATGACCAATAAAGTTGGCTATCCAACCTTCTGCTGCACGGTTGAGGCCTGTGCCAAGAATAGCATCTATTATAACAATATGAGGGCCTATGTCTGTAATATATGTATCAGGTTGCAGTATTTGTACCAGGTTATTGTCAATAGCCTGCAGCCGCTCCAGGTTGTGTTTACAATCGGCAGACAGGTCAGTGCTCATTTGCAGCAGGAAAGCCTTGGCCTTGTACCCCTGCTGGTAAAGTAAACGTGTAATAGCAAGCCCATCGCCGCCATTATTGCCTGTGCCACAAAGCACAATAAATACACTTTGCTGTGGCAGATTATCCTTTATCCATCGTATGCATGCACTGGCTGCGCGCTCCATAAGTTCGGTAGAAGAGATGCCCGACGCGTGTGTGGTGTACGCATCGCATGCCTTTATTTGCGAAGCTGAGAATATCTTCATTACGGCAAAATAAGTAAAAAATGATACCTGCTATGTGAACCTTTAGAAGATAGGATTGGACGGAAATGCTACATTTGGTCACTATACTGTAATTCCTATCTTTGTCGCGCGCACCAAAAGTAAATAAAAGCGTATTTTTCCGCCACAAAATAATCTTATTGTAAAAATATATATTATATGCAAAAACGCTCGGGCCTTTTAGCCATCCTGTTTTTATGCCTATCGGCAGTTGCATTCGCCCAAACAGGTACTATTAAGGGCTTTGTTTACGATCGCGCATCGGGTGAGCCAATGATATTTACAAACGTGTTGCTGGAAGGTACTACCATGGGTGTACAAACCGATGTAAACGGTTATTTTTCAATGCCCCAGATACCGGAAGGTACTTATACCATTTTTACCAGCCTTATTGGCTACGATACTACCCGAACTACGGTAACCGTGAAATCGGGCAGTGTTATTACTAAAAAACTTTTCCTGGGCCAAAAGCAAACAGAACTGAGAGGCGTAGAAGTATCGGCACGTAAAACCGAAAAAATAACCCAGGTAAACGCAGGTAGCCTGACGGTAACAGCAAAAGAAATGAAGATGATGCCCAGTTCGGGTGGCGAACCGGATATTGCCCAATACCTGCAGGTTGTTCCCGGTGTTGTATTTACCGGCGACCAGGGCGGACAGCTTTATATACGTGGTGGTGCGCCTTCGCAAACGGGTATATTATTAGATGGTGTCACTATTTATAACCCTTTCCACTCAATAGGTCTTTATTCGGTATTCGAAACAGATGCGATACGCAATGTTGATGTACAAACAGCAGGTTTTGGTGCGCAGTATGGTAACCGTACATCGGCAATACTGGATGTTCGCACTAAAGATGGTAATAAAAACCGCCTGTCTGGTAAAGTTTCTGCTTCACCTATTATGGCAAGAGTAATGCTGGAAGGCCCGCTGGCAAAATCTAAAAAAGAAGGTGGGTCTGCAACAACATTCCTGTTATCGGCTAAACATAGTTACCTGAGCTCAACTTCACAATCGTTATATGGTAGTTTTGGTGAACCTTTTAAAAGCGGTTTGCCTTTCGACTTTACCGATCTGTATGGTAAAGTGACTTTCAGCAGTGATAATGGTAGTAAGCTTAATTTATTCGGTTTCAATTTTAATGATAAAGCTAAATTGCTTGATCCCGGTACCCATGCTGAAAATGCGGCTTATAAATGGAACGCTACCGGCGCAGGCGCTACTTTCGTAGTAACACCCGGAAGCAGTTCGGCACTTATAAATGGTAAGTTCGCATACTCTAAATATGATGTAGAGTTGAACGAGAAAAATTATGTGCCAAGGAAAAGTGGGGTATCGGGCTTTGAGGGCGCTATAGACTTCACCTACTATTTTCCAAGATATAGCCAGATAAAATACGGTATAGAAGTTAGTGGCCTATACACAACTCTTGACTACGTAAGTGAAAGCGAGAAAAGCGTAACGAGCAGCCTGGAGCGCCGTAACACAAATGGTGCGTTGTTTGTTTCTTATCGCAAGAATTTTTCTGAGAAGTTTATATTTGAACCAAGCGTACGCATACAATACTATTCGGCTTTAGCTAAGTTATCGCCTGAGCCACGTTTGGGTATGAAATACAATATATCTAAAACAGTGCGCCTGAAAGCAGCTGGTGGTGTATATTCTCAAAACCTGTTGAGTACAAAAAGTGACAGGGATATTGTAAACTTATTCACAGGTTTCATATTGAGCCCGGATGAGCGTCTTAAAAACACAAGTGGCGAAGACGTAAACACTAATCTGCAAATGGCCTACCACGCATTGGGTGGTATAGAAGTAGATATAAAAAATGTTGAGCTGAACCTGGAGCCCTGGTATAAGAATTTTACACAGCTAATTGAATTCAACCGTAATCAGCAAAACGCAACCGATCCTGACTTCCAGGTGGGTAGTGGTATTGCGCGCGGTATCGATCTTTCGGCAAGATACAATCAAGGCCGTTTATACTTATGGGGTGTAGTATCGTACCAGGTGATAGAGTATAAATCAATCGATTCAAAAGGTGAGGTACAAACATATCCGCCGCCATTCGACAGACGTGTAAACATAAACCTGTTGGCTAGCTATGCAGCCGGCAAAAAGAAAGACTGGGAACTATCGGCACGTATGAATGTTGGTTCTCCATTCCCTTTCACACAAACGCAGGCGTTTTGGGAAAACCAGTCAATAGAAGGTATCCAGGGAAATGTTAACCAGGGAAATGGTAGCCTTGGAATATTGTATGCTGATGCTATCAATGGTGGCCGCTTGTCGTGGTATCATCGTTTGGATATCTCGGCACGTAAAAGGTTTATCTTAGGCGCATATTCTAATCTTGAAACAACGCTGAGTGTTAGCAATGTTTACAACAGGAACAATATATTTTATATTAACCGTACCGATAACCAACGCGTTTACCAGCTGCCTATATTCCCGAGTTTGAATGTAACGTGGAACTTTTAATCAGAGACCATTTGGATGAAGCAAAGGAAAAAACAAATTATAACACGATGCCTTGTTTGTATAGCTATCAGTTTGATAGCCTGCAACAAGGCATCGGCTCAAATACATACGCCTCACTTACCTGAGAATAGGTGGCTGGTGCTTGCAGAAGAACAATTTCAGCAAGGCCATTTTAGCCTGGCTACACAATCGGCAGATAAGTATTTGGCATATACAGCACCTACAGTAAACAGGCAACAGGCTTCCGATGCAGATAAAGCAAAGTTTTATATCATTGTCTCTTCGCTAAAACTAGACGGCGAAAATTGTGTAGATGATGCGATAGCTTATGTTGGCCAAACACCTAACCCCGCCTATCAGCAAAGAGTGTCGTATCACTTAGCGCAGTATTATTTTCACCACAACCAGCTTACAGAAGCCATACCATATTACGAAAAGGCAGGCATTGCTAACCTGAGCAACCAGGAGATTGCAAATGCTAAATTTGAACTGGCCTATTGCTACTTCAACAATATGGAGTTTGATAAAGCCATACCCTTATTTAGCGCTATAAGAGAGGCCAGCGGGCCATATACTACAGCCGGTAATTATTATTTTGGCCTGCTTGCGTACAACCAGGGCAACTATGAAGAAGCTTTAAAAAGCTTTAAAAAAATTGAGAACGAAAAGCAATACAAGGGCATAGTACCTTATTATGTTGCTGAAATATATTATTTCACAGGCAAGCCTGATAAGGCTCTGGAAGAAGCCCTGCAACTAATACAAAGGCCCGAGAAACTGTTTTATGATAATGAATTGCATCTTCTTGCCGCACAAGTGCTTTTTGAAGAACAGCGCTATGGAGATGCATTGCCCTATTTTGAGCATTACTACGAGCATGCCGACAAAATAAGGAAAGAGGATATGTACGAAATGGGTTATTCTTACTATCGCGTAGATGAATGGAAAAATGCGATAGAGAAGTTCAAACCATTGAGTGACAGCCGCGATTCGCTGGGGCAAACGGCAATGTACCTGCTGGGTGATTGCTACCTTAAAACCAATGATAAGAAAAGCGCACGAAATGCTTTTGGAATATGTGCTGATATACCGTTCAATCCCGGCCAGCAGGAAGCTTCGCTTTTATTAGCTTCCAAGCTATCGTATGAAATGGGTTACTATAACGATGCTGTTGGTTACATAAGAACATTGTTAGCCTCATATCCGCAAACTGAATACAAAGACGAAGCGAAAACACTACTGTCTGACCTTTTGATAAAGACCGGCAATTATGCTGATGCATATAACCAGCTACTGGAAGTAAGCCGCAGAGACGAAGGTTTTGGGCGGGTGTATCAAAAAGTGACGTACGGCTATGCTATGTTGCAAATGAAGAATGGTGCATGGGCAGAGGCGCTAAAGTTACTAGGATCGTCACTGGCGTACCCCGTTAATGATGTATATGCCGCTGCAGCAAATTTTTGGGCCGCAGATATAGCATACAGAATGGGTAATTATG
>CBFGNI010000139.1:0-7333 GCA_965650105.1 uncultured bacterium
GCCAGCTTACCACTGAAAGTGGTTTTACCTGAACCCTGCAAACCGGCTATCAGTATAACCGTAGGTGTGCCTGAAAGATCGATCTCGCTTTCGGTGCCCCCCATCAGTTCAGCCAGTTCGTCCTTCACTATTTTCACCATCAACTGGCCCGGAGATACGGCCGTCAGTACCTTTTCACCGGTAGCTTTGTCCTTTATCCTATCGGTAAGTTCTTTGGCTATTTTATAGTTTACGTCGGCATCGACCAATGCACGGCGTATATCTTTAATAGTGCTGGCTACGTTTATCTCGTTTATCCTACCCTCACCTTTCAGTTGCTTGAGGGCCGAGTCTAATTTCTCACTTAAATTCTCGAACATATTAATATCCTTATTAAAATAACAGGGCTGGCAAAGTTAATAGTTTAGTCAATTGGTTGAATACCTTACTGCGGGTTAATTTGGGTAAACCAGCAACATGACTTGTAGTTTTTCCATATACGTTGTTCAATTTTGTTGAAAAAAATAAAAAATAAAAAAAAATCCAACCGGTTGCAGTTGGACGAATGAGGCTAAAAGGCTTATTAGAAAGGGATTTACAGGAAAAATGCTTTATCATAATTTACATACGTTGTTCAATTTTGCTATAAATGTCTTAGTAGCTAAGATGATTTACTAACCCGAATAATATACAAGACAAATATACAACAAAAAGAAGTGAAAAATACTACTCGTTGTTAATACCGTATATCTTATCCAACTCAGGTAGCCGCTTTTTATATGCTTCCACATTCCACTTAATATTCCAATAATCAACATAAATACTCAGTGGTTCCAGGCCTATTGCCGCCCTGCGTTTATCTACATTATCAGGATCGCTAAGCGGTGCTACATAAAATTCATCCATTACCATGGTACCACCTATCTGTGTACCATAAAGCTGTCGCTTACCGGTACCCAGTAATACCCTATCTTCCAGCAGCGCCAAATTTTCACCTTGTACTTTACCGTCTTTCACCGCTTGCCTTACTAGTGGCAGGTACTTTAGCTGTGTATCGATACCTGCATGCTGAATGACCCAAAATGGTGTATTGCTGCCTGCCTTGCCTACTGCTTCAGGTGCAGGCCAGCCATGCCTATTGAGAATAGCCGATACTTTAATAATATTAATAGAATCTTTTTGATTCATAAGCGCAAACAAACGTCCACTTTCAGTTCTCAACATCGCTGTATCAGTTGCATATTTATTGCGAACACCCTCCAGTTCTTCGCGCACCGATTGGTCATCGTGCATTATTATTGCCAATTCTGCAGCAAGAGAAGAATCGTATTGTGCATAAGCACCGCAGTAAAGGATTGAACAAAAGACCAGCAACAATAAGTGTTTCATCTTTTAAAGATAATTGCTAACTAATCAGCAGTGAACAAATTAACAAGCCCGCATCAATAATCTGATGCGGGCTTGTGTTATCAACTTAACCTATTACTCTTATTTTATGCTCCTGTCGCTTGGGTTTTGCGGCATATTAGGGTTGGTAGTATTGGGGCTTGGCGGATTACCCGGCTGCGGCGGCGTACCTATTGGTGTACTGCCGGGCAGTGTAGTGCTTCGGGTTGGGGCTACGTTTTGTGATGTAGTTGGCGTAGCTGGTGTTGTATTCAAGCTTCGTGAAGTATCGGCAGGGCGTGTTTGCAGGGTACGCTGGCCACTCAATACGCCATTCTGTTGCTGTGTTTGCGCATTAGCTACTGAAAAACAGGCTATTATAGTGGCAAACGCTAAAACTAACTTTTTCATCTTATTCCTTTCTTTAGTGTTAATAATGGTTGCTAAGAGCAACTTTCACTATTGAAGGGTAAAAATGATGCCTTAAAAGGAGAGCAAGTGTTAAGCAAAAACCTTAGACTGGATTCTAAACTCATTACTTTCCACATGTGTCATATGTATGAAATAATAATTACAATAAATGTAATTTGCGATAAATTATAAGATGTCTGTTTTAGAACATATTGTGAGCTCAGAGTTATATTGGCTAATCAAACCTATATTATATATTATTTTAATTGGATCAGGCATAGCAACTTTTGTAATTCCCACTTTTAGAAACAATAAAATGATGAAGCAAGGTCGGCCTTTCACACGGCCTCTCTTAACTAAATGGTGGAGAAATCTTGCTTTTTACGGAAGGTTGTTTGTATTTACTGTAGTTATTTCAATAATTACTGGACTGCTACTATCAAAGTTGGATAATACTGAAAATGAAATAGCTGCCAAGAAAGATGCAGAAACTAACGAGAAACATTTAGATGAAATACTATCTAATAAATTACAATTCCAAGCACAGAAAGACAGCATAACCAGAGTATTTTCAGACAGACTTGCTATTGAACGAAGTAATTCTCAAATAAAAACTTTTAATGATTCAATAAATAGGACAAATACCCTTGTTAGGGAAGGCAAATTAGTTAATGAGAAACTTACAGCACAGCTTGATGGTGCTCATAAAGAAAACACACTCCTCCAACAAGAGTTGAATAGCCCAGTTATCGAAGAAACTAAAAGTCCGGGAATAAATTTTAATCCAATCTTACTATATGATAGCAGTAGAAATTCTTTTACCTATTGGATGTATTATGAAAATATCGGTAAAGGTAAAGCTGAGAAAATAAGAATCAGCGTTCATGTATTCGATATAAATCCAAACACTTATTTAGGAAAAACGGAAGGAACATATGAAGACACTACAACCATATTAGATGAAAGAGGAATTGCTGCAAAAGCTGTATTCCCAATTTCTGGGGCAACGCCTTATTATTTACTTCTAAAAATCAGATATAAAAATCATTTCGGTAAAGAAATGACACCCTTTTTAAAAGTCTATTATGTAGATCAAGCATACATAAATAGGCCTATTCCTAAAGTAAAAACTGTTACTGCTGATTTAATTAAATCACTATCATATCGATTAAATTTGGATTAATCCTATAATATATCTGCAAGAAGGCGAATCACATTATTATAACACCACAAGTTAAATATTAAGTGCACGCCTATCAATATGTTCGATAAACAAAAACGCCACCCTAAAGGATGGCGTTTCTTAATATCAATTATTTAGAAAAAATTACATTTTCCATTGTTTGGTTTTGAAGCGCTCGCTTACAACCAGTTCTTTACTGCCGGGTGTGTATTTGTAGAAACCTTCACCACTCTTAGCACCTAAGAAACCTGCCTGCACCATATTGGCCAGCAAAGTAGCGGGTGCATATTTCTGGTTGCCAAAGCCCATGTGCAATACGTTCATGATGCTGTAACAAGTATCCAGACCTATAAAGTCAGCCAGTTGCAGCGGCCCCATAGGGTGCGCCATACCCAGCTTCATGATGGTATCGATCTCTTCAACACCTGCAACACCTTCCTGTAAAGAAAGGATGGCTTCGTTGATCAACGGCATCAGGATACGGTTAGAGATAAAGCCCGGATAGTCGTTCACTACGCAAGGCACTTTGCCCAGGTAAGTAGAAAGATCGTATACCAGTTGCGTAACCTCAGCATCGGTAGCATAACCATTGATGATCTCAACCAGCTTCATTACAGGCACGGGGTTCATAAAGTGCATACCGATAACTTTACCGGGGCGCTTAGTATGAGAAGCTATACGTGTAATAGAGATAGAAGAAGTATTGGTAGCCAGGATAGCATGTTCAGGGGCCAGTTTATCGATCTGCTCGAATATTTTGATCTTCAGGTCGATATTCTCTGTAGCCGCTTCGATGATGATATCCGCATCTTTCACTGCTTCAGCCATATCGGTATAAGTAGTGATACGGCCCAAAGCTTCTTTCTTCGTTTCTTCAGTCAGCGTGTTTTTCGAGATCTGGCGATCCATGTTTTTACCAATAGTAGCCATGGCTTTGTCCATAGCAGCCTGGTTAATGTCCATCATGTGTACATTAAACCCACTTTGCGCGAACACATGGCAAATACCGTTGCCCATTGTACCTGAGCCTATCACGGTAACGATCTTAAGCTTTTGTAACATATTACGCGTTTTTTCGTCAAGGCCGGAATGCTCCAGCTTTACAGAATCTTTTTCTTGTACCATTTATGAATAAATATTTTTAAAACGTGCCCAAGGTAACATTTTCTTCATAAACGGTTTGGTTATGTAAAATCAATAACAAATATATTTTTCCATATTCTGTGGATAACGGGAGGTGAAGGATAATGCCATTTTAACAAAGCCCCAATATATTTTCCTTTAAATTTAAGGCTTGCAGCTATGAACATACAAAGAGCGGCCCCCGTAAACGAACTACTGGCCAAACTCATTTTTCTTATACTTCCTACCGCCGTGGTAGGTTATTTCCTGCTTTGGAACGCTAACCAGTATTATTCAATACTGGGTGCGCAAGCCTGGCAACAGACCCTGTACTTTGCAGGCGGCATGGCTGCGGCAGCTATTTTTTACGCTTTCCGCATACGCTTCCTGCCTACATTCATTGCACTTATACTTATATTATATAGCATATATAAGGGGCTGGACCAAATGGCTACCGGCGAATTTGACGCCTTCTTCATATCGGTGCAGTTCCTGGTATTTGCCATATTATTTACCAGTGGCTGGCTAACGGGCTGGGGTTTTGTGCGGCTGCGGTACTGGAGCATTGTAGTAGCAGCGGCATTGCTTACCTCTTGCATTTTGCTGATAGCGAAAGCCAATAACGAAAGCGTAATGGGCTTACTGAAGGCTTTTGCACCTGCCGTACTGTATGCCGTGTATATAGTATTTACCGCCGAACAGATATATAACTACAAAGACAAGTCGCAGAAGTTCTGGTGGTACCTGGGCCGAAGGCTGGTATTGTTTGCGGGGCTGGCTGCGTTGCTACTGGGCGGTGTGGTATTCCTGATGCGGGGCGAGATAAAAGAGACCGTAGCCAATTATGGCGGCGGCGGCAAGCAGGGTGAGAACAGTATGCTGAAGGAAAACAAAGATGGCACCTTCGACCTGAAAGACTATTCGAAACTGCGCAGCAGCCTGGGCAGGAATAACGAGCTGTTGTTTTGCGCGCATATCAATAATTATTTCCCTAATACCGATATACCCAACCCGCTCTACCTGACGGCGTTTTACTATACCAAGTTCGATACGCTGACCGAAACCTTTGAGCGGGATAAGGAGATACCTTACAACGACCTTTTTGAACCCGATCCATCGAAGCTGCCCTTGTTCTTTACCAAAAGCGATTCGAGCGTTATCAAAAACAGTTTATCGGATAAACTACGAACGACGGTAGAGATAGAAGTGTATAGCAGGAAGCTATCGCCCAATACTTACCTGGCACCCAATGTGGGTTATTTTGTACAACCCGTTACGGTAGAGAAGGATTTTCGTGAAGAATTTAAGAGCGCCTTCAGGGCGAAGAGTTATGTATCGGAACTGAACAGCGCCTATTTTGTATATAACGCGCAAGACCCGCAAATAGCGAAATTCCAGGAGCAAAGGTTTGAAGTACTGCGCAAAGCCGAAGGTTACGAAAAGATGGACAAGAAGTTCATGCAGTATTATACATACATGCCCAGCGATGCGAAGTTTGGAAAGATCTCGGAACTGGCGCATAAGGTATCGGTTAATAAAACTACTGCTGTTGACAAAGTGCTTTCCATACGCGACTACTTTTTATCGAAAGATGAGAATGGTGATCCGCTATTTAAATATACTGATAACCCCGGCATACCCGATATACCCAGCGCATCGAAACTGATGTACTTTCTTTTTGAGAACAGGAAGGGCTATTGCGCCTATTATGCAGGTGCTACCCTGTTCATGCTCCGCTCACTGGGCATACCCTCGCGCATTGCAGTTGGCTTTCTTACGGTTGACCGCAGCGATAAAAACAAAGGCTGGTACTGGTACTATGCCGACCAGGCACACGCATGGGTGCAAGTGTACTTCCCCGGCTATGGCTGGTTGGATTTTGATACCACCGTTGGTAACAGCGATGCACAGGAAAGCCCCAAGCCCGACGGCACACCACCTATGCAGCCACCACGTGCCTGGCTGGCAGCAGATGGTATAGTGCAAAGTGTAGATACACTGAATAAAATATTGGTAATGAAAGTGCAGCACTTTGTCTTCCAGGATAAGGAATACAACCTGGAGCAGGGAACTGATATAAATATGGATGTGAAGATAGCCAGTATACAGCGCGACAGCCTTGATATAGCCCTGTCATCGGTGCAAAAAGGCGACCAGGCAACAGCGGTATCGTACGCTGAAGCTTTTAAAAAAATGCAGGCTACAACCAATGAGAAAGCCACTACGCTAGTTAGCCGCTTCCCTAACCCGGCGCCTATTGATGAAGTGTACCTGAAAAGAAAAGACATAGCCAAACCCGAAGAGAAAGCACCTGTAGCCAAGCCTGAGCAAAACATATCGGCCACTGAAGTACTGCAAATAGTAGGCATTTCGCTGGCTTGCCTTGTCTTGCTATTCCTGCTTTTACCTACTATTGTTTACAGGTATTTATTGCTGCGCTATAATAGCGCCAAAGCAGAAGGCAGCAAAGCATACTGGGGCTACCGGACCGCTACCTATTACCTGCACCAGGTAGGCATATTGAGGGGTACACTAACCCCTATGCAATATGCTAAAGAAATAGTGGACCCCAGGTTTGGCACATCGCTTGCCGGTTTTATGAATGTGTACCTGAAGAAAAAATACGCTAAGGAGCAGCCACTTACAGAGCGCGAGCAAACCTATATAAAAGAATTCCTGAAACCATTCCTGAAAACGGTGCGAAAAAAAGTAAGTTTTAAACAGCGTTTTATAGGTTTTATAAGCCCGGCCAGAAGCATTAGTTATTTTACGATACCTAACCCGAATGAAACATAGTGTGGACAATAATATACTTAGCCGTGCATATTAAATTTTATAGTTTTGCGAGCGGATAACATGAATACATTGGAAGTAAATAATAACAATAAAGAAAAGAAGCACAGCAGGCGATCAGTAAGAATACTATGGAGTATTTTTTGGCTGGGGATAGTTTCTTTTATACTGCTGATATTACTTATCAACTTTGGCGTATTGGGTTATATGCCATCGATGAAAGAACTGGAAAACCCAAGCAGCGCTTTGTCATCGGACGTATATGCCTCTGACGGCACGCTTATTGGCCGCTACTATTTGCAAGACAGATCGACAAGTAAGTTTGAAGATATTTCCCCCAATGTGTTCAACGCACTACTGGCAACAGAAGATTCACGCTTTTATGAGCATTCAGGTATTGACCCCGTAGCTACGGTAGCTATACCTTTTTATATGATAACCGGCAAGAGAAGGGGATCT
>CBFGNI010000140.1:0-7279 GCA_965650105.1 uncultured bacterium
AATGTAATTAGCTCCTTTTATCTCCCTCCAAACAGTTTCGATATAACGAAAATGATAAGGCCAACTACCAGTACTACTACAATAATACCGGTCCACATTCCTGCCTTAAAAATATCGCCTATTAGTTCGCAACTGCTCAGCGATATCAGGATCGCGAATAAGGGTAGTAATGATAGTTTTTTCATATTATGTGTTTTAAGTGGTTAAACGCTTTCTAACAAAGCTTTAAAAATCCATGCCATAGTATTTTGAACCCAAAGTAAATTGGTAGGCAGAATGCTTGTAAGCCTTTAAATAATAGCCTGATAAGCCATTTTTATACCTTAACTTCGCACTTCTTTTTTAGTAATATGCAAAACATCCGCAATTTCTGTATCATTGCTCACATCGACCATGGTAAAAGTACCCTGGCCGACCGTCTGCTGGAGTTTACCAAGACCATATCGGAACGTGATATGCAGGCGCAGGTGCTGGATGATATGGACCTGGAACGTGAGAAGGGCATCACCATCAAAAGCCATGCGATACAGATGGACTTTGAATATAAAGGACAGAAGTATAAGCTGAACCTGATTGATACTCCCGGCCACGTTGACTTCTCTTACGAAGTATCGCGCGCACTGGCTGCCTGCGAGGGTGCATTGCTGCTGGTAGATGCATCGCAGGGAATACAGGCACAAACTATATCGAATCTATACCTTGCTCTGGATAACGACCTTGAGATCATTCCTGTCATCAATAAGATAGACATGGAAGGGGCAATGATACCCGAAGTAACCGATCAGATAGTAGATCTTATAGGTTGCAAACCTGAAGATATAGTACTGGCAAGTGGCAAATCAGGGATAGGTATTGAAGAGATCATGGCAGCTATCGTGGAGCGTATACCGGCACCCAAAGGTAAACCGGATGCACCACTGCAAGCCCTGATATTCGATAGTGTGTTCAACTCGTTCCGTGGCATCATAGCTTATTTCCGTGTAGTAAATGGTACCCTTAAGAAGGGGGATAAAGTGAAGTTTTACCATACCGGCGGCGAATACTTTGCCGATGAGGTAGGGGTACTAAAGCTGGGCCTGGCCCCGCAGCAAAGTGTATCAGCGGGTGATGTTGGCTACATCATTACCGGTATCAAAAACGCTAAGGAAGTAAAGGTGGGCGATACCATTACAAACGTTGCCAACCCTACCCAGGAGATAGTGAAGGGTTTTGAAGAAGTGAAGCCCATGGTATTTGCCGGTATATTCCCGGTTGAGACCGATGATTTCGAAGAGCTGCGTGAATGCATGGAGAAGCTTCAGCTGAATGATGCCTCACTTACCTTCGAGCCTGAAACTTCGCAAGCACTTGGCTTTGGTTTCCGTTGCGGTTTCCTGGGTATGCTGCACATGGAGATTATCCAGGAGCGGTTAGAACGCGAGTTCAACCAAACCGTTATCACTACCGTGCCCAACGTTAGTTTCAAGGCTTACCTGACACGCGATAAGGATGTACCCGTGATAGTGAACAACCCGAGCGAGATGCCCGACCCCAGCCGTCTTGACCGTATAGAGGAGCCTTTCATCCGTGCACAGATCATTACCCTGCCCGACTATATTGGCAACATCATGAGTCTTTGCCTGGGTAAGCGCGGTATGCTTATTAACCAACACTACCTGACGCCAACACGCGTTGAGCTTATATTTGAGATACCACTAACCGAGATAGTGTTTGACTTCTACGACAAGCTGAAGTCGAGTACCCGTGGTTATGCATCGTTCGACTACCACCCGATAGACTACCGTGAGAGCGACATAGCCAAGATGGATATACTGCTGAACGGTGATAAGGTGGATGCTTTGAGTGCTTTGATACACCGCAGCCGTGCGCAAGACTTTGGCCGTAAACTATGCTCTAAGCTAAAGGAACTGCTGCCGCGCCAGCAGTTTATGATAGCTATACAAGCAGCGCTGGGTGCCAAGATTGTAGCACGTGAGACCATCTCGGCCATGCGTAAGGATGTTACCGCCAAATGTTATGGTGGCGATATAAGCCGTAAACGCAAGCTGCTTGAAAAGCAGAAAGAAGGTAAGAAGCGTATGCGCCAGATAGGCAACGTAGAGATACCACAGGAAGCATTCTTAGCAGTGTTGAAGCTGGATGAATAATGCGACAATAAAACTTTATATATTATCCGCAGACATTAGTTTGCGGATTTTTTTATGCTTCAGGTATAATGAATAAATTTATTTGTTGTTCATTTTTGTTGAAAAAAATAAAAATTAAAAAATTTCCGTGCGACAATTCATCCGCTGAACGCGTAACTGAACTGCGTTTTACGTTCGAAATGCCGCATTTTTGCTTGTAGCAAAACTGAACAACAGATATGTTTTATGGTAATGCAACACTGGCGTCTTTTCAAAGAACTTATTTAGCAAATATACGTTTTTTAGTTGAATAATTGATTTTTATGAATTGCTTTTAAAATATCGGTAAAACAACTATTTTTAAACCATATTTTAAAACCCTGTGAAAAGAATACTGCTTCTTGCCTGTGGCATAATTGCCGCTGCTGCCTCGTTAAAAGCCCAGACATTTAAGGTGATTAAACTGAGAAATCTTCCACCTGTACACAACCCCGCAGGGTATTATATTTCGGATGTGATTGATGACCGGGAGGATACCACAAACATTGGTAGTATGAAGGCAGGGATGATGGGGAAGGTGACGGCCATAACGCTGCAAGGAGGGCCGGCAGCGGGCTTGATGCAATACATAGCTGAGCATGCAAAGCAAGATAAAAGTAAACTGCCGGTAGCCATACACCTGAACCGCTTTGAGGTAAAGGAAGAAAAGGAAAATGGCACGCCACAAGCCCATTTATATACCGAATTATCGTTTTACACGCGTGGTATGAATGTGTATAAGATAACCGCACACAACTATGCGCAAGGTGGCTACGATGTAAGCGCATTTATTGGTAAGCTGATACAGCAGGCTACAGATTACCACCTAAAGGCCTTTGATGACTGGCTGGCCCTGAACCCCATAAGTGCTAAAGGAAATAATACAGAGGTAAGTATAGAAATTATGCAGACGGATAATGACGCTAACCTTATACCTTATACTAAACAACGGCAATTGTTGCGAACAGACTTTGAAGGTGCCGCCGACGACCTTAGTAACGCCGCAGCTGTAACATACAGTGGTATCAATTTTAAATACAGTTGGGAACGCCTTGGTGCTAAAACTAAAATAAAGATAAACCTGCTACCTTATTTCAGTAAAAGCCATTCCTGGTGGAGAGCTAAAACGAATACAGCAGAAATACTGGCACACGAACAATTGCATTTTGATATAACCGCATTGTACGCATGCGAAGTAAAGGAAAAGCTGGAACTAACCGTGCTTAAGCCAGATGAACTGGAGCAGCAGATAAGTGATATTGTTAATGAAATAGAAGAACAACGCCAGGCTACCCAGCAACAATACGATGATGAAACACAACACGGCACTAAAAAAGCAAAGCAGGCAGAATGGCAACAAAAAGTGAAGGCAATGCTTGCGGAGCAAAGCTGTTATTAACTACCTGTTTATTACAAAGGGTAATGTTTGCATTGAACCATATTTGTATATTTTCAGTGCATATATACCGGCAGGTAAATTATCTGATAAGTTCATTTCAGAATTAGTAATCTTAACATCGGCATCTATTATTTGCCCCATAGTATTTACCAATGTTATTTTTTCCAAACCGGGTTCATAGCCGTTCAATTTGAAATGTCCGCTGTTAGGATTAGGATAGAGTTGAATATTTTTTTGCTTTGAAATTGAACTGATATTTGATGGTGTTGGGTCGATAAATATTGGTATTGCATTCCAGGAGTTATAAGTAAAGCCCGGAGGGTCGCATGTAGTATCTACAGCCTTGATAAATATATAATGAAGTCCGGTGTCGAATATTGTAGGTTTGCAAGTGAACGTACCCGATACGCTCTTAGAATACTGGCCTTCATATACAATTTTTGCAGAAGGTAAAATAGAGTCGCAATTATCGTACAGCATTAGTTTAGCATTATTGGCAGTAGAGCCTTCAAATATCTGAAAACTGAAGCTGTCATTCACGAAGGCATTTATTCTATTGTACGGATAAGTACAGTTGTAGAAATTACCAATATCAGTAATGTTTTCAAACCACCCTCTTAATGGTGCAGGCATTATATGTATTACCTGCGTTCTTAGCGTTGTGCCTAATAAATGCCCGTTCCGGTATTCATATACTTTCAATGCCATGATAGCAGTACCTGCAGTAGATGGGGTGAACGACATGCTGTCGGTGTTCTTGTCAAATTGGAATGTATTATTGGTCTGAAAAGGGTTATGTACAATAGAGTATGGAGGTGTTGCCCGCGTATAAGGTATAGAGCGCGAAGCGCCACATTGGTTATCGGTAGTACGGGGCGCAACAATTTCTGTAACTAAAGAATCTCCATCAGGATCTATAGGTTGTGTGCGAAAGCTGAATGGCTGTCCTTCACCACAATAAGCAATAGCGTCGTCAATAAAAAAGGGTGATGAATTGTTTTTGTTAGCACCTTTATTGTTAAACGTTGTTTCAACATAGAACTTTGCAGGGGTCAGCGCCAAGCTGTTAGTCATAGTATCAGCAATAACAGCTATATGCCAGGAGTTGCATTGTGCCGGCAATGTTATGGTAGCCGCATAATGCCAAATGCGATAACCTCTTATTGCGCCAGGTTCGGAGCAATTGGTAGGGTATTGTGAGCAACCCATTTGCGCTACGTTGCCACGGTTGTTGCTTTTTGCCAGTTTTGCCGTAAAAGAAAATGAATTATCGCAAGGATTATTGAAACAAGCAATTACAGTATCCGGTTCTTTTCCTCCGGCGCAATCCTGATAAAGGTTTGCATAAAACGTATAGGTAGAATCGGAACTGTGCTCATAAGTAATTTCGCCTGCTGCAAAGATGGGGCGCTGTGCACTACAGTTGATAGATATTGAGAAGGATATTAAGAATAACAGGGTTTGCTTCATATATAGCATCGTATGTACTAAGACAAGCTAAAATAACCAAAAGGTTAGCATTTACCCGTATTTTACTATCTGCTGTACAAAACTGGTATGATGGGTGCGGAATATCAGCGTATAGATACCGGCTAAAAAAGAATTGATGTCCAGTTCCAGATCGTCGTTGGGCTGTATGCTGTTTTCGTAACAGATATTGCCATTCATATCAACTACCATTACTTCGCATTCTTCGGTTTCTTTATTCCTAATGTTGATCATGCCATTCTCACTTAAATCAGTTAACAAATAGGGTGCTCTAAAAAAAAGGATACAATTCCATGCCACGGATTAGCGTGGCTTAGAATTGTATCAAAAATAATGAATTATATATCAGGCTGGTGTTACCATTGGTTATAGTTCACAATTTACCTTTGCAATATAAAGGGGATGTTTACCGTCATATTCCCTTGATGCGCCTTAAGTAAATAGGTGCCATTAGTTAGCCCAACGGGAAGGTTGATATTCCTGTTATCATCAGTAGTATATACTACTTGTCCTACAATATTCATTATCTCTATTTTCCCGGTCAGTTTGTTCTGAGAACTGAGGGTAAAACTCCCGTTATTGGGATTGGGGTACAATTTGATGGTTTGCTGCTGATTTGGCAGTGTTTTTACACTTACCGGGCCGGGGATGTAAATATGTACTGTATCTGTATAATTTACAGGTGTAGCACATGCTGTGTCAACTACATTGTAGACTATTGTATGCCAGCCTGTATCATTCATTGAAGTTGGTGTCCAGCTAAATGTACCTGCAACAGTATCTGTATATTGCCCTGTATAGGTAATTGCAGCACCGGGTATGCTATCAGTGTGGTTGTCGGTGATATGATATTTAACGCTTGTGTCGGCCGATTGAGCATTATAGCAGAAACTAACAGGTTGGTTGTAAAGACCTATTATGGTATCGCCCATTGCTATGCAATTGGTGAAGCAACCTAAAGTTCCTCCATCAAAAGTATCGCAGGTTTGGGGCGTAGTTGATCCTAAAACATGAATGCGCAGCCAGTGGCGGGTAATATTTAGTGGTATCCACACACCACCGTTGCCGGTGATACGGTAAGCAGTTGTTTTTATACCAAAAACATAGTTTCCCGATTGTGTAGGTGTAAAATTCAATGTGGCCGTACCATTGGAATACCTGGGAACAGTTTGGCTGAGCGTAAGCGAGCTCCCGGTTTGGAAGGGATTAAACGGTATTGAATAGGCCGGCGAAGCAGTGCTAAAAGATGCAACTGTTGGTGCAATGCATGTACCTGTGCTTGTTAGAACTGTGTCGATCTCCACAAGGAAAGAATCGGCGGTGAGGCCGGAGTTAATGCCGTCCAGAGTCAGACTACAGGGCACGGCGGGTGGTACATATAACACTTTAGGTTGTGATATAAATACGGATGCATTCGCCTCTGCATAGAACGATGTATTGTTATCTACAATATTTTCAATATAAAATGGGGAGGCTGTAATATTGTCGCTGGCATCAAGCGTATCTGCATAGGCCGATATTCGCCATGTGCTGCGAGCCGGTAATGTAATGGTATTATAATAGCTCCAGCGCCGATAGCCTGGTATCGTTGATGAAGGATCGTAACATTGGGTGCTATCAGTGCCCCATCCTAACGAAACAGTATCGCCGGATGAATAATCGTGCATCCAGCCTGCCATAGAATCTCTGTACATAGTAACAGCAAAAGAGTTAGCGGGATGCAGCAAATCCTGGGCACAGAGCGTTATCGTATCCGGCGGTGGTGTGGTAAGGCAGTTAGTATAATAATCTACATAGATATCATAATCGTCAGCAAATATCCATTCGATACGTATGTTACCGGCTGCTACCGGGGTTGCATTAGCCTTAGTGCTGATTAAAGCAAACACGATGGCAATAAATAGGGTTAGTTTGTTCATTTGATAGCGTTTAATTAAAGACAAAAGTAGATCTTTTAAATCGCAGTGGTATTATCATTGGTGCATCGGTGCAATAAAAAAAGCTATGATCTTCAAACGTAGACCATAGCTTTTTTTTATGATTAATCGATAATTAATATCCTCTGCCTTCCTTGCGTTCCATATAGTTCATGAAGGCTTTGTTGGCTACGCGGTTACCACCCGGTGTAGGGTAGTTGCCGGTAAAGTACCAGTCGCCAGTGTTATTAGGGCAGGCATCGTACAAACCTTCAAGCGATTGGTAGATAACATCCACTTCGGCATTCACA
>CBFGNI010000141.1:0-7263 GCA_965650105.1 uncultured bacterium
GCTCCCCCTTCAGGACTTGAACCTGAGACCCCCTGATTAACAGTCAGGTGCTCTAACCAACTGAGCTAAGGAGGAATGTCAATTGGGATTGCAAAAATAATGGTTTTATTAAATCTGCAAAATCTTTTTCAGCTAGTTCCCTAAATATTTATAATTATTAAGCATTAAGGTCATATCTGCACCAGGTGTGTATTGGCGTGCATATACTTCATTCAACTGCTGTAAAACTACCTCAGCGGGAATATAATCAGCCAATATATTGTAAGGCGGCAATACACTTTTTTTAATCAGAGGCAGGTTGGTAGAATTATCGGCGATATATGCATAACCTACCCAGGTTCTTTTACCAACCATCACGCTAAATATATTATTTATGAAACCAAGTGGTTTTTTCACAAAGAATATAAGCAAAGGGCTTGTTAGCAATAATATAAAAGATGCAAACAAATCCAGCATTCGCTTATTTCGCAAATGCGTAAATGAAGCCAGATTATATCGGTTATCAATAGTATATAGATCGCCTGAAGTATGACTAGAATTACTACCCACAAAACTGCTACTACCCGGCAGGTGAATTTTGTAATCATAAGCATCACCACAATGTTCCATCTGCGCAAATACCTCTTTATATGTTAATCCATTCACACAAAATATTACTTCATCAATTCCAGCCGTATATATCAGCTCTTTCATATCACTTAGTGTTGCCAATGCATTCTCTTGTACATTGGTTGGGCTTACCCTACCCGATAGCTCGGGAGCGTAGTGCACTTGCTTTAAAGTTGCTGCTGTTTGTAAATATGCGTTTTGCTCTCCTACAATTATGGCTTTACGAGGTAGTTCATCGTAAGGTATAAACCTAAATATACCCAGGCGGTATAATGCTTCATGCAAAGCCAACATCAGTACTGTACCTATAAAACCGCTAAAGATAATAATAGCACGTGAATAGCGCAATTCAGGTGCAAGTAAGCCATAGTATGCTAATATGATAATGGTACCTATTATCATACCGCGTATTACCCGCAAAGCCCTATATGGTTGATCGTACGCACCATTAAGATATAAGGATATACCCCAAAGCAATATGTAAACGGGGAAAGTAGCAATTACAGAACTTGCAGGTATAGGCATAATATTCTTTACGTGCACTACCCAAAACTCTTTCATGAATAAAAGGGTAGAAAACATAACCAATGCATCAAACAAAGGCATTCTTAGCGCTTTTAGCATTTGTTTCAGTAATCCGAAAACAGCTCGGAATATGATGCCTATATTTATAAACAATATAAATAGGGCAGCATTTTGTCGGCTATAATGTTTTTTTACAAAGGTTACTAAGGCTTCATTAAAGATACGCACGTATGACAGAGTAGCTTTTCGCGTACTTTCACCTTTATAATGTATCAGGTTTATTTCAGGATAATATATATTCTTATAGCCTGCCTGTTTGATGCGATAAGAAAGATCTACATCTTCGCAGTACATAAAATAGTCCTCATCAAAAGCGCCTCCCGCTTTTTGCATTGCCTGTGCACGCACCAACATACAACAACCGGAAAGTACATCTATTTCTGCAGTCTGATATTCTCCAACGTGTACCGAATAATATTTATTAAAAAAAGGTGAAGTACTAAATAATCTATTTAAGCCTGTTGTTTTAAACAGTGCCACAGAGAGTGACGGGAACGATTTTTTACTATCAGGCGCAAATTGGCCTTTACCATCAATTAACCTTGGCCCTAATGCACCTATGGTTTTGTCGGCGTCCATATAAGGAAGCGCTACAGTAAAAAAATCTTCGGGCATTACAGTATCAGGGTTCAGGAAAAGTATATATTCCCCGGTTGCTATTGCAACACCTTGATTATTTGCTTTTGAAAAACCTGCATTATTATTGTTTTCTATAAGTTTCACTGCAGGAAACTTATCTTTTATCATCTCACAGCTTCCATCTTTCGAATTATTATCAACAACAATTACTTCTACATCTGTACCATCGGCTGCCCTAAGTACTGAATGCAGGCATACTTCCAAGAAGTATTTAACATTATAGTTTACAATAATTACTGATACCCTAACCAAAGTATTTCTTTCCTGTTTTGCGAATATAAGCGCAATACCTTAATAACGAAAAAGCTGTGCATACATTGTACGCACAGCCTCAAAAAATCTTATTTCCTTATTTTATTATGTAGTAGATGTTTGTAACCCAATTTGCCGAGTCTTTCTCTGCACCTGGACCTACTACATATTCTTCCATCACCAAATCAGTCTTTTTACCATTTGTTTCTACATGTTTTCCCAAAGCATCATGTACTGCTTTAGATGCCGCATAGCCTCCTTTATGTACCGACATATACGCATTTGCCTGAGGCATATTTATCATGTCCGCACCCTTTACCGCATCAGTACCTGATACAGGGAAACCGGCAGCAACATCAGTTTTCATATTTTGCTGATCCCATGTGTAGTAAAACGCTACGGGGTTTCCAGCAATACGTTGACCGGCTTCTTTGCTAATGGCGCCATAAGTATCCTGAAAATATTTTTCCATATCGTTAAAAGCAATGGTTTTTCGTATAGTAGCATAAGTTGCCGCAGGTATCTGTGTTTCTTTTATTTCGATACCATTTGTATTGGATATATTACTTGGATTGCTTTCAACATAGGCTTTCATATTGTTTAACCCTTTTTCAAAATCGCTACCCAGCATCTTATCCATATTCATGAAGACCCCCATAGCATTCCATGGGAAGGACATGTGTCCTTCGTAAGTCCATGTCACTTTCGACTGTCCATTTCCCGTATCAGCAACAGTGAATGAACCACTAGCTTTGTTTTCAAATGGCTCTTTGAAAAAAAGTTCATAGTTCATATTTGTTCCGTTTATGCCTGCATTACGCATTTCTCCACTACCTGTTTTTTTACCTTTCCAGGTATAATTACTGCCCGACTGCCCATCTGTACCATTATATGTCATTTCAACAGTTGGTTCTATTTGATACCAGGGACTCCAATGCGGCCAATTTTTAAATTTTACTATTTGTTCAAATACTACCTCTTTGGGGGCATTTATGACAGTGCTGCGAGCCACCTTAACATCCTTAGGCGCTATAAGGCCAAGCACAACGACAACTAGTACCAGAATTAGTAATAAGATGCCCAAAAACTTAAAAATTTTTTTCATATATGTGTTTGATTTGACGGCAAGATATAACAAAAAATACAATAACTAGTATCGTGGTTAGCATGATTGCTGTAAAATAACAACGTAAATTTGTACGATGAAGAATATAAGACATCTAAGTCTTGAAGAGCTGGAAAACCTGATGAAAGAATGGGGGGAGCCAAAATTCAGAGCTGTACAGGTTTATGAGTGGATTTGGAAAAATTTTGCAGGAAGTGTAGATGAAATGACCAACTTACCGAAAAACCTGAGAGAAAAATTAGCCCAGCATTTTCACATACCTAAAGTCAGCATACATCATAGCCAATTTAGCAGCGATGGAACAATAAAAAACCGCCTCTTGTTGCATGATGGTCACTATGTAGAAAGTGTGCTGATACCTACTGAAAAAAGAATTACTGTTTGTGTATCATCGCAAGTAGGTTGTTCACTAGCATGCAAGTTTTGTGCTACAGGCTTTTTACCGCGTAAGCGTAACCTCGATTTCGACGAAATAGTAGATGAAGTGACACTAGCGAATGAACAGGCATTACAGCATTATGGTAAGGGTATAACCAATATTGTTTTTATGGGTATGGGCGAACCATTGCTCAACTATAAGAATGTATTGAAATCCATCGATAAAATCTCATCTCCAGATAGCCTTGGCATGAGCCCAAGACGTGTAACAGTTTCAACTGCTGGCATAGCTAAAATGATACGCCAGTTAGGGGATGACGAAGTTCGCTTTAAACTCGCATTATCTTTACATGCCCCGAATGACAGAAAGCGTGATAGCATCATGTCTATCAACGAAACAAATTCGCTGGCAGAATTGATAGATGCACTAAATCACTTTTATAAAAAAACAAAGAACGAGATAACACTTGAATATATTTTATTCCAGGATATAAACGATAGTATAAAAGATGCTGATGAACTGGTGAAAATATACAGGCAAGTACCTGCCGACCTGGTAAATATTATAGAGTATAATGCTATTGAGAAAGCAGACTTCACCAAGCCCGATGATAATATTGTTGATAGATTCATGAGTTATCTTGAATCGAAGAAAGTAAATGCACGTTTGCGCCGTAGCCGCGGTAAAGATATTGATGCTGCTTGTGGCCAGCTTGCCAATGTTGACCACCCTACTGCATAGCCTAATTAAAAGGCCTCGCATAGCGAGGCCTTTTAATTATTTAGCATCATAAGCCCATTTAATATAGGTAGCTCCCCAAGTAAAACCTCCACCAAATGCAGCTAATACTATATTATCTCCTTTGCGAAATTCCTTTTCCCACTCCCACAAACAAAGTGGCAGTGTTCCATTTGTAGTGTTCCCATAACGTTCAATATTGATAGTTACTTTTTCTTCAGGCAAACCCATACGATCTGCAGTTGCTGCAATGATACGTTTATTAGCCTGGTGCGGTATCAGCCAGTCAACGGTTTCAGATGTAAGGCTATTTCGCTGCATTATTTCAGCAGCTACATCGGCCATATTCTTTACCGCAAATTTGAAAACGGTCTGTCCTTCCTGGTAAACAAAATGTTCTTTGTTCATTACAGTCTCTATAGTTGCAGGTTTAACAGACCCACCCGCTTTTTGGTGTAAAAATGCCCGGCCGGCGCCATCGCTCTTCAATACTGAATCTATTACACCATAACCTTCCGTATTAGGTTCCAGAAGTACGGCCCCGCCCCCATCACCAAATATGATACAGGTAGCACGATCTTCATAATTTAGTATAGAGCTCATCTTATCGGCCCCAATCACAATTACTTTTTTATACCTGCCTGTTTCTATGAATTGCGCTCCTGTAGTAAGGGCATATAAAAAGCCGCTACAAGCGGCACTAACATCGTAACCAAAAGCATTGGTCATACCGGCTTTATCGCATATAACGTTAGCGGTAGCAGGAAATTGATAGTCGGGCGTTGTTGTAGCACAAATTACAAGCTCAATTTCCTGTGGGCTAATGCCACGCTTTTCAAGCAATACCTTTACCGCCCCTACCGCTAAGTCAGATGTTCCCTTACCTTCACCTTTCAATATCCTTCGTTCTTTTATACCCGTCCTTGTCTGTATCCATTCATCCGTAGTATCTACTATAGTTTCCATTTCCGCATTTGTCATAACGTAATCGGGAACATAGCCACCTACGGCTGTAATAGCAGCGTGTATCTTCTGCATTAACTTTATTTATTTAAAAAGCAAAATTACTGGATTATACAATGTAAAGTGCCCGTAAAAAACAGGTGAAGTTTATTATGGTTATGTATTCATACCGCCACAAGCACTTATTACCTGCCCTGTTACATAAGTACTAAGACCTGAAGCTAAAAATAAAGCCACGTTGGCTATTTCTTCAGGCTTCCCAAAACGTTGCATAGGTATTTTCTCAAACCATTTATCCCCACCCCCATCTTGCAGGTAATGAGTCATATCTGTTTCAATAAAACCCGGCGCTATTGCATTCACACGTATATTGCGGCTACCTATCTCTTGTGCGATTGATTTGGTAAACCCGATAATACCCGCTTTAGAGGCAGCATAACTACTCTGCCCCGGATTACCCTTAACACCTACAATAGAACTAAGATTGATAATACTACCTGAACGTGCTTTCATCATTGGCTTTATAACCTGACGTGTAAGGTTATATACAGATTTCAGGTTGGCTTGCATCACTTCATCCCATTGTTCGGGAGTAAGTCGCAGCAAAAGATTATCGCGTGATATGCCTGCATTATTTACACATATATCAATGGTGCCAAAATCTTTTATTACATCTGCTGCCAATTGTTCAGCTGCCGCATAGTTCCCTGCATCAGATTTATATGCTTTTGCTTTAACGCCAAGTGCTGTCAACTTTTCTTCCTGTGCTTTTGCACGTTCTTCTGAAGAAAAATATGTAAATGCAATATTTGCCCCATTTTCTGCAAATTTCAGCGCTATTGCCTCACCTATACCACGGCTTGCCCCTGTTATTAATGCTACTTTATTTTCAAGCAGTTTCATTCAATAATAAAGATTTTGAACCGCTAAAGTAACTAATAGAATTGATTCTGCGATGCAACTATAATGTAGTTTTTTGCAATTCGCTGGTTTAATTACTTCCTTCTGTAAACAATAAATGCACTTATTAAGAGCACTGCACTTACCAAATTGGATAATATAATAGTAAGCCCTAGAAACATTAACAGATAGCCTGTAACAATACGCTTACTATGCAATGATATATCTATATAGTTAGCACCGCCTGATACACCATGTATATTATATAACTCTTTGTCAAAATCAACTTGTGCTATTATCAACCGGATTAGTGATACACCCAATATAACAACACCCAAAAGATTGACATAAGGGTTATCCAGCTGATCAATAGGAATAAACTGGCTGTATATATATGGATATAATGTAAAACAAAGGACAATGGTAGTAAAACACATTACCAATATTTTACAGAATTTTCCTTTTTCTATTTGCCTTTTATCGTCTTCATCTAAAGTGGTAAGTAAATACAATACTTTAGGGTGTTTTTTTCTAAACTCTCCCCATAGTACAGCCATTATATAAAAAGCAAAAGCGAAGGCTAAAAGGGGTTGTCCTAAGTGGGATTCTTTAAAATATGCTATCATACTTCACATTAATTTCTCAGCAGGCTAATGAAGTTACGTAGTTTTGATAACAATTACTTTAAATTTACGCGTGTTTTATTTCATTCTTCTCATTCTTGCATTGGCCTTGTTAATAGCTATAATTGTCTTACTACAAAAAGATTAAGGCTTTTATCCCTATTAATAAATTACTTAAATGAATAAAGCCGGGCAATGCCCGGCTTTATCTATAATCAATGTTCTCATTAATTACTTAAGCACATCGAAAGGCTTACTGATGATCTTACCATCAGATGTATTCGCCCTGATGATGTAGTGGCCATCTACAAGGCCCGTGATATTTATAGTCGTTGACTTAACATTGTCTTCAGTACCACGATATACCACCTGGCCAAGATTATTGATGATCAGCACACCACTCAGCTTCACTTTATCTGCACTCAATGTTACCTGGTCATTCGCAGGGT